>JBJKPJ010000249.1:0-12656 GCA_046706605.1 Bathyarchaeia archaeon
TTACTTTTGTTTGAGGTTATGATATGATTTGTAATCTTTTCGTCTTTAGACACGCGGAAACAAGTGACAACAGCAATCACATATTCTCAGGATGGCGAAATCCAGATCTTACTTCGAAGGGTATTGCTCAGGCTCAAGAGGTTGCAGAGCAACTTAAAGGAGAAAAAATCGATTATGCTTTCACCTCTCACCTTAAAAGAGCACAAAGAACCCTTGAAATTATTCTAAAACAGCATGAACAAATTCCAGTCATTGTAGATGACCGCCTGATAGAACGTTGCTATGGCACATTGCAGGGCAAAAACAAATTGAAAGTGGCTGCTGAAAAGCCAGAGTGGTTTGCCAAGGTTCATCGAGGCTACGATTTTCTGCCACCAGAAGGAGAGAGCTTAAAAATGGTTGAAAGCCGCACTTTACCGTTTATCATGGAACTTGAAATGTGGCTTAAACAGAACCCTACCAATGTTGCTATTTCTTGTCATGGCAATTCTATGCGCCCGATTAGGCGAGTCTTTGAGCATCTCAGTCTTAAACAAATGCTTCAGATTGAAAACCCCCAAGATCACGCCATGGAATACGCTCTTCACATGCACCAAGTAAAAATCGATAACAATCAACCAGACAACCATCCAACTGCCTGGCACCCCGTAATTGTTCCGTCGTCTGTAAAGTTGGCAACAGACCCAAAAAACCCGTTAAGAAAATACTACTAAGTCTCTAAACGAAAAAAAGCCACTGATATGAGAGCAAACCAACACAAAGGCAATTTTGTGATTCACCAATATATAACTCAGACCCCCCTGCCTTGGGCACTAATGCAAATGCCAACCAAAGGAACGTTGGATTATTTCTTGACAAGGATTTAGTTGAAAAGTGCGCACTTACAAAATCGGTGAACTAAGAAATAAAATAAGTGCCAAACTTAAAAGCAGTAACCTCGCAGGTTTAGATTTCTATAGTTCTAAACATAACAAAATATTTAAAAAATCCACTCTAAAATTTCATTCTTTCTAGCTCTTTGGTAATTTGTCTACACGTTTCGTAAACATCATTAATTTGAATCGGCGGTCCTTTAACCTTTGATTGAAATACCCCCGCAGACATCAATATAATTCCAAGAGTCTCGCTAATTACTGGCACTGGAACCAAAAAAACTGTTGCACCTAACTTAATCAGTGGTGACCCAGAGCCCTTGTTTTCCTCTCCGAAAAGCTTCTTTGATGTATTTACTTCATTTATTGACTTGCTCAACAAACTTACCGTGTCCTGGTAGGTCATTTCCATTTCACGCAGTACCTTGATGAGAGTTGCAGTATCATTAATCTTGGTTTGACTCATCAATTTGTCTCCGCTGAGTTCAACCATAAGTTAGTGTTAATCGAGGCATAAAAGACTTTAATTGAAAAAGCGTTAGCATGTTTTAGTGATTTTAGAAATTTAAAATTCGTTGACTATTTGATCAATGACCAAATATATAACGTTGAACTCCATTCGGCTGCGCTTGGGTGCGAATGCAATGGGAAATAGAGGCAATGTTGTTTTGTACTTAGATAGAGAAATAGTTTCAAAATCGAAAGAATTAGCTTCAATCTCTAAGACTTTTGAAAATCACTTAAAATACCTATCAACAAAAATTCACCATTGATTGCACAAAATAAAAGTGATTTAACAATAGAAAATAATAAGTGGTGGGCCGAGCCGGACTTGAACCGGCGACCTTTGGCTCGTAAAGCCAACGTCCTAACCAGGCTAGACGACCGGCCCACGTGTTTCCTCTTTAGTGTGTGTGTTTTTGGAGGTGTTTATTTAGAGATTGCATTGGTTAATATTAGAATTTTGTTTCTTTTTGCCTCATCAGGGTTGGCCTCTAAGAGATTTTTGGGGTTGCGGTTTGTGGAAGCGGGGAAATTTTAAATGTCAAACAAAACTATGCTAACTGGGTAGGCGTGTGCAGAAAACCATCAAAACTCTGCTTAGAGAGCATTATCAGCTAATCGGGGTGCTGTTGGCTGCGTTTATTGTTTTGGCTTCGATGGGAACCTACACCAACTGGGACGCCCAAACCGAATTTGAAGCCCTCACCAGCGTTGTAACCCACGGCTTTCCCTATCTATCCACAGGGATAATGATTAATCAGCCGCCGCTCTCGTTCTACACTTCCGCGTCAGCCATGCAAGTCTTTGGGCTCTCATACGTAAGTGCAGTGTGGTTTGTTACGGCGTGGGGGCTTGGCTGTATCGCCACAGTCTACGCGTTGGGCACAATACTCTATGGGAAACGCACTGGGTTGGTGGCGGCTGCCTTGTTTGGGCTGGTTCCTTGGCAGGTGTTTATTTCGCGGGCGTACCTTATGGATGCCCAATACCTGTTTTGGGGCTTGCTGTTTCTTTGCATGGGAGTTCTGGCGGTTAAGCACAACTCGGATAGGCTGCTGGCGGCGTCCGGGGTTTTGTTTGCCTTAGCGTTTTTGACTAAGCTTTTTTCAGTTTTTTTCCTTGTTCCGTTTCTACTCACGATTCTGATTAAAGGAAAAGAGAGCAACTTTAAACTGTCCCTCAAAAAAATCCTCACATTCCTCTCGCCAACCTTCATTTTGCAAGCCGTTTGGTACGGGGGATTTGCCCACCAAAACTTCTTAGGCGTCTACATTCCCACCGATTTTACCCATTCAGTTTTGATAGCTGATCCGTCGCTGTTGTTTTTACCTCGAATATTTGTGGAGAGCGCAGGGTGGTTTTTGCCTGCCGCCGCCATTTTTTCACTAATTTTGACCGTAGCTTTTAGGCGTGCATTGGCAAAGACAACATGGGTGGATGCGGTTTGCAGTTTGACAGTATTGGTGGTTGTTGGAGTGGATTTGGGTTTAGTCTTGGGCTCCCACTTGCTGGTGCCTTACGTTAGCGCATTCAAATACAACTATGTTGCGTTGCCGTTTTTGTGCCTGCTTGCCGCCTCAGTAGCCGACAAAGGCGCAATGTTACTTCGCTCAGTAGATAAGCGCAGGATTGTGGGATTTTTGGTTGGGATAGGGTTGATGCTGGTTTTTGCTTCGCTAGTTGAGAACGTGATGTTTCTTAACCACTCTGAGCCATACCCCCTGGTTGATTTCAAAGTTGACTATGTGGGACACTATTTCCCATTCTTTGTTAATACACCAGTTAGCAACAACTTCCAAGCTTGGCATCTTGTGGCTGGCGCAATGATTTTGCTTAGCTTGACATCGCCCATCATTGTTAAGGCATCAAAAAATGGAGCCAAGTGGCTTTCAACGGTTCTGTCCAGTTGATTTAGCGTTTCCGCTTAGATAACAAAAAAACCACCACTGAAACTGCCAGCGCCAAGCTGAGGAACAAAAACATACCTGCGTAGCCTAGGCTGGTTGAGTAGATTACACCGCTGATTATTGGTCCAAGTGTTTGTCCTACATCCATCAGTGTGGAGAGAAAACCCATGGAGGCACCCACTAATGTTGCGGGCACCAGGTCAGCCACTGAGGGTGCGGTTGACGAGAGAACTGCAGCAAAAGAAACCCCGTATGCGATGGAGAGCAAAAGCAGGATAGAAAACTGGGTGGCGAAGGGTATGGCAGCTACTATGATACAGGCGGTGGCAACTCCTGCGAGTATGGGTTTGGTGCGTCCTATCCTGTCGGAGATTTTGCCAATTAGTGGTCGGGCGATGACCAGCGCCACTATCTGGCTGCCCGTTATGATACCAATTAAAAACAGGTTTAACCCCACTACATCCGTTAGGTACCCAACCAAAAAGAACTCCACTGAGCCAAACACAAAGTACTGAACCGCCTGTACAAAGCCAACACCCACAACAGGAACATTCCGAACAATAGTTAACCATCCGCTAAACATTTTTCTTGGAGTTTTCGGCACTTCAGGAGCGTTTGCGAGGTTTCGTTTTTCAGCCAAAAACAGCAACGCAACCACAAACGCGGTAACCCCCGCCACGCCAACCGCCAAGTAAAGCGTGTAGTAGCTTTGGTTTGTGGCAAAAAGCAGGTAGCCACCCAAAAATGGCGCCAGTGCTCTGCCTACTGCAGTTGCAGAATTAAACAGCGAAATGTGTTCCCCGCGTTTTGTGGGAAACAACTCCGCGATGGCAGCTTCAGCTACAGGCATGAAAATGGCAGTTGCAAACCCATGATAAAAACGCACCAGCGCAAGCAACCACCACGAGTTAACTCCCAAATACAAAAAAGGTGCAGAGGCAAAAACAAACGCGGCAAATAACATCACTTTGCGCCTTCCAAAGACATCAGATAGAGATGCTGCAGGCAGGCTGATTAGGATGCCAGGGATCGTGGATGCGGATGCAACGATGCCCAACAGGTCGTCGGGTGTTCCAAGACTGGTTGCGAAAGGCTTGAGAACAGGATTTTTGGATAAAGTAGAGCTAAGGATAGCAAAAAACCCCATTAGGCAAATTACCAGAAAGAAGGCTTTTTGAGTTCGCTTGGCGTTAAGCATACGATTTAACGCAGAACCGAATTTGAATAGAAATATTTTTTGGTCTTATGCATCAAAACCAAGAATGTTGTTTATTAATAAAGAACACATAGCCATATGGGAACAACACCACTGAAGGCACCGATTTGAAGGGTACACCCAAATTTTTGCGAAACGAATATGTCAAGTCGGCAATTGTAATTGCAGTAATAGTTGGGTTAGTACTCGGAACATTTTTAGCATTACAATTAGTACTTGGCTCAGCGGTTCCCATCAGGGTTGTGGAGAGCGGCAGCATGTGCATCCCCTATGATGGCGCCTGCGACGGTTGGAGCCACCCATTCGCACCAACACTCCATAAAGGCGACATAATCATCATCCAGAAAGTAGACCCCAAAGACCTTAACGCAAACTATCCTAACAGCGACATCATCGTTTACGAAAACCCAACTGACCCCACTGACACGCCGATTGTGCACCGCATCGTAGCGGAATATGAAGTTAATGGTACATTGTATTTCCAGACAAAAGGAGATGGCAACGGCGTTAAGTACCCTGCAGTTCCTTCAGCTTCCGAATATGACTCCAACAGCATTTGGCACACAGGCGAAGGCGTACCTCAGAACCTGGTGATTGGCAAAGTTGTTTTCCGTATTCCATACTTTGGGTGGATAACACTCATTTTGAAAGGAAACCCGTGGGGACTCCCATTAATTATTGGCTTAATACTATTACTTGTGGTTCTAGAATTTATTATTCCACTCCTTAGACACAAAGGCTCCAAGTTGGAGCAAACACAAAACAGTGAAATTCAAACCTTCAAAGCCTACAACGGCTAACTCGTATCCCAGAAACATTTTATAAACCAACAAGCAGATACTTTTAGTGTAAAATTTTAAGGTGAACAGTTTGACTTCACAAAGACTCATAGAACTTTTAAACAGGGGAATAGCCCGCGAACTCCAAGTCAGCATCCAATACATGTGGCAACACGTCCAAGTCACAGGAACCCATGGTGCTGTTTTGGAGGGAATTTTCCGTAAAATCGCCATCGCCGAAATGAAACACGCTGAACGCTTGGCAGAACGCTTAGACTACCTAAATGGCGTCCCAACAGTTAGGCCTGACCCGATTTTTGTGGGCGGTAGCGTGATTGAAATGTTGACGCAAGATGAACGAGACGAGGAGTCTGCGATAACACTATACAAGGAGGCAGTGCAAGTTGCCGCCGAAGAAGGCGACTACACCACACGGCGAATGCTGGAAGAGATTCTTGCCGAAGAAGAAGATCACATAAACACATTTGGCAAACTGCTGGTCGGCATGACCGAACCTTTTACGCAGCCAGAAACATCACAAGTAGGATAAACAAAAAAAGAAAAAGAGGTTGCTTAACGCATTTTCATTAGCACCATTTCTGCTGCAAGCACCATAGGTTCCCAGGTTTCACACAGCGGAGGAGCATATGCAGTGTCAGCTTTTGATAGTTCGCGTACTGTCATGCCTTGTTGTATGGCAAAGCTGAGGCAGTTTATGCGTTGGGTGACTTCTTCTCCGCCTACGATTTGTCCGCCGATTATGCGTTGACTTTCCTTTTCGACCACCAGTTTTACTTTGATAGGTTTTGCACCTGGAAAATAGTCTGCTTTGGTTTTGCTGCTAATCGCTCCTGTCACGACGTTGATTCGGTTGCGTGCTGCAGAGGTCTCTGTTAAGCCAGTGTTGCCTGCTTCGATCTCAAACAGCCGCGTCACTGCAGAAGCCAAGATTCCGCTGAAAAGCGAGTAGTCGCCGCCAGCATTTGTCCCTGCCACTTTTCCTTGCCTGACTGCGATTGTTCCAAGCTGGGCGCACATAGGTCTGTGGGTTATGATATTTGGGGCTTCGGCGCAGTCGCCAACAGCGTAGACGTCTTTGACATCGGTTTCCATGCGTGCGTTGGTTTTAATTGCGTGGCTTTCTCCCAAGGGGATACCTGCCTCAACGGCAAGTCTTGTATTTGCCCTTACGCCAAACGCGCTGATGAATAGGTCAGCTTCGATTTTTTCGCCGCCAGCCATAATTGCGGTGACTTTGTCTTCACCTAAAAATTCTTCTACGCCTTTGCTTGTCAGGATCCGCATGCCTTTGGATTCAAGGTGTTCTTGGACAAGTTTTGCCATGTCTGCATCCAGCAGTTGGGGCAAAATCTGAGGAAGCAACTCCACGATGGTTACCTGCAGACCGCGCTCAATTAAGCCTACACCGAGTTCCAACCCGATTAAGCCTGCACCCATGATAATGGCTGATTTCGCGCCTGCCTTAACGGCTGCTTCGATTTTTTCACCATCCTCTATGCCACGAAGGCTTAGGATGCCCTGCTTTTCCCTGCCCTTAATCGGAGGCATAAACGCATCCGCACCTGTAGCAATAACCAAAGCGTCGTAGGGCAAGGTTTCGGTGGCTCCTTCCTTGGTTTGGATGGTGACGGTTTTATCTTTGGTGTTGATGGCAGTGGCTTTGGTTTCGCTACGCAGATTTAGTTTAAGCATCTGGAAATAAGCCGGCGGGTACACAATTAAGTCATGAAAGTGAGCTATCTGTCCACCTATAACAAAGGGCAAACCACATCGGCTGTAGCCTGCATTTTTCTCTTGAGAAACCATGGTGATCTCGGCAGTTCGGTCTTTCTTGCGGGCAGCGGAAGCCGCATCAACACCTGAGGCGTTTGCGCCGATAATCACTATTCGACGTACCATTTTGTTTGCCTTCACACTCATTTGGTGGCGGCTTGAGCCTTATGCCATTCAACTGCACTGTCAAAGTCCATGAGGTTAGCAAGTTCTGCCTGCAGGTTTTGGGGTTTAACCATAATTAGCCAGCCTGCTCCATAGGGGTCTTCGTTTAGGGTCTCAGGTTTAGATTGCACTTCCTCGTTGATTTCCTGTACAGTTCCGGTGACTGCTGCCACAAGGTCCGAGACGGCTTTTACAGATTCTAAAGTTCCATAAGGCTCGCCTTGTTTAACTTCGGTGCCTACGCCGGGTAGGTCAGCGTAAACGATTTCCCGCAGTGATTTTTGGGCATAGTCAGTGATGCCCATACGGACTGTTTCTCCCTCAATTTTTATCCAAGCAAAATCTTTGGAAAAATAGAGGCCTTCAGGAACTTCGTATGATTCAACTTTTACCATCACATAAACCTTCTTTATTTTGCTAAATTAGCAACAGAGCATCACAAATAAAGGTTTAATGGTGAAAGTATTTACCTATCGCGCTTGCCAGCAATCCAATCTTCCGTCCACTGTCGAGCTTGATTATCTGGAACTTGGATGGGGGGATGCTTAAACGCGTAAGAGGGCATGCTCAACAATGTGCCCGAGATTTTGCGATCGAGCGCAATTTTAGCGGCTCGGATGAGGTCAATAACCACACCAGCACTGTTTGGGGAGTCTTCTACTTCGAGTTTTGCACTGATAGTAATAGGTCGGTCACCGAACGCTCGGGTTTTGATGGATAGGTAACAGATTTTCTTGTTTTTTAGGAAAGGAACAAAATCGCTAGGTCCGATTCTTGTGGGCAAAGCATAGGGAACTAGGCTAGTGACAGCTTCAGTTTTGCTTATGCGTTTAGATTTTAGTCGCCCTTCCACGGTCATGTTTTGGAAATCCGTGTCGCCACCAAGGTTAAGCTGGTAGGTTTCATCCACTATGACGCCGCGGTCAAGGCAAAGCCTAACCAACGTGCGGTGAAGAATAGTGGCACCTACTTGGCTTTTGATATCGTCGCCTAAAACTGGCAGACCTGCCGCCTCGAATTTTTTAGGCCACTCCTTTGACGCATCAGAGCCGATAAATTCGGGCATGCAGTTAACAAAGGCGCAGCCTGCATCTATGGCGCATTGCGCATAGTAGCGTACAGCCTCGTAGCTGCCTACGGGGAGGTAGTTAACGAGTACTTGGGTTTTGGTTTCTTTAAGAATTTTGACGACGCTGTCTTTAGTGGTTTGGCTGTCATCGTAAACGTTGAAGGTCTCGCGCATGTGGGGTGCAGCACCGTCGAGGATGGGTGCTGGCGAAACTTTCACGCCTAAATTTGGCACGTCACTGAATTTTTCGCAGCAATTCGGTTTTATCCAGATAGCTTCAGAGAGGTCTTTGCCGATTTTGTCTTTGTTAACTTCAAAGGCGGCGACGAATTTGATGTCGCTGATGTGATAGCCGCCATAATTGACGTGCATTAAACCGGGCACAGTTTCGTTTTCTTTTGCGCCTTTGTAGTATTGGGTTCCTTGGATAAGAGCTGATGCGCTGTTGCCAACGCCGATGATTGCTACACGAATTTCAGGCATGCAAATTAACCTTCAAATACAGTGATTAGTTAGGCTTAATCACCCTCTACGCTATAACTTTTTCCCAAAGAAACAACCTGTTAACCTCAAACCAGCAAACCCTCTACAACTAAAACATTTTTGGTTTTTTTGAGGTTTAGAGAAATCTTTAACATCCCACAACTCCAATTAACTACCAATGCAGGGAGAATTGGCATGAGCATCCTTAGCCACGACACTTTCTGGAACGCAGTGATAACCTTGCCCATGACTAAAAAGATGCTCCAGATGTCCCTAAAAAAATGCTCCTCCTGCGGCAGAACCGTACTGGAAGCGGCGCTAGACGATTACACGGGCAAAACGGATCGCAAATGCCAAAAATGTAGCGGGCTGTACTCGCAAATTATAGGGTTCTGGGTAGAGTTCCTCCGCAGGGGCTTGGGCTTTAAACGGGAAAAAGTCGAAAAACTCCTCCTTGACCCCTACGCACGACGGGCAGTTTTGAATTTGACACGGTCATTTGCCACGTTAGGAATCAAAAAGCCCATGTCACTTTCCGCGCCGTTTCTGGTGGTCTGGGATTTCACTCACAGATGCAACTTAGCCTGCAAACACTGCTACAGCAACAGCGGCAAAGTCCAAGAAGAAGAACTCTCCACAGCGCAAGCTCTTGACGTGATAGACCAGCTGACAGATATAGGCGTGACAGCGCTGGCATTTTCAGGGGGCGAACCCCTGATCCGCAAAGACTTCTTCGAAGTCGCAAGGCACGCGGCTAACCGTGGACTGTATGTTTCACTGGCATCAAACGGCACCCTGCTAACCAAAGAAAACGTAAAGAAACTCAAGCAAACCAAAATCAACTACGTCGACATAAGCATTGACGGCTCCACCGCCCAAACACATGACGATTTCCGCGGCGTAGCAGGAGCTTTTGACAAGGCACTCATAGGACTTAAGAATTGCGTCGAAGCCGACTTGTGCGTGTGCATCGCCACCACAGTAAGCAAGAAAAACATGGATGAGTTACCCGCCATCATTGATTTGGCGGAAGAAATCCAAGCCGAACGCTTCACCTACTTCAATTTCATACCAACAGGCAGAGGCAAAAACTTCCAGAAACAAGACGTCTCCCCTCAAGAACGCGAAAAAGTCATGCAGTACCTGCTAAATCGCATGTCCGCAGGCTGCAAAACCACCATCCTAACCACCGCACCCCAGCTTGCCCGCGTCGCGCTTCAGTGCCAAGGACCAAGCGGCACAGGCGAAGTCACTATGTCCATGGCACACATGCAAACCGTCAAAGTCACCAAAAAAGCCGTGCCACTGGCGGATTTCATCGGCGGATGCGGCGCAGGACGCCTCTACTGCTCAATCTCACCTCAGGGCGATGTGCATCCATGCGTGTTCTTGCCCGTAAACGTGGGCAACCTCAAAACCCAAAAGTTTCAAGACATCTGGCTCAACGCACCGCTCTTTAGCGCTTTCCGCAACCGAGCCAACCTCAAAGGCTCCTGTGGAAGTTGCGATTACAAATTTATCTGCGGTGGATGCCGAGCACGGAGTGCAGCTTACCACGATGGTGACATGCTAAACGGTGACCCCGGCTGCATAATGGGAGTGAAGGGAGACAAAAATGCCTAAGCCACACACTGTCAAAATTTTCCGTGCCGTCGGCGACATAAGCGGCATCATAAAAGAGGCAGTTGCAGACGCTGGACTGCGTGGCAAACGCAAAATTTACATCAAACCAAACCTGAGCCACCCTGAATACTTGCCTGGCGTGGTAACCAGTCCAGAGTTGATGCGACATCTGGTGGGGTTGCTTCGCGACGGCAATAACGAAGTGGTTGTGGGCGAATCCAATGGCTTTAACTATCCCTGTTGGACAGCGTTTGACAAAACAGGCGTCCAAGCCGCAGTGGAGGCGGCAGGCGGCACCGTCATTAACCTCTCCGAGGACAATGTTGTAGAAGTCAAATTCCAAGAACCCAGCCCCGTCAAACGGCTATTTCTACCAAAAACAATTCTGGATGCTGACGCTGTGGTGGATTTACCATTGATGAAAACTCATGAGTTCACCACCTACAGTGGCGCCATAAAAAACCTCTTCGGCTGCATTCCCAGCAACCGCCGCATCTACCTACACCCTTATCTGCCCGATGTGTTCTATCGCCTCTACACGCTGTTTAAGCCGCAACTAACCATTATGGATGCTCGCATAGGCATCGAAGGCAACGGACCAACCAAAGGCAACCCCGTCAAGATGGACCTGATGCTTACGGGAGACGATGCGTTGACGGTTGACGTTGTTTCAGCTAAAGTTATGATGCTGGACTGGAAGAGCACATACCTTGGCTACATTGCCAACAAAACAGGGCTCCACGAAGCAGACATCCAAATGGAAGGATTGCCCGTAGACGCGGTTGCCCGCCGCTTTGAGCCACCACGCATTGACTTGCCCGTAAAAGCCCAAATGATGATTTACCAGCATGAATACCTAACAAAGATGCTTTTCTGTTCACTAGACATCGTTAGGCTTTTCCAGAAAGTCACCAAAGCCTACCGCGGCGAATCCATCGAAGTCGCCTAATTTAGGGCTTCATCGTAAACTTTCATAGCGTCTTTGACTACTATGCGCCAATCCAATTGCTCCTCAACGGTTCGCCTTGCCTTTTTGCCCATTTCCTCCGCTACCGCTGGGTGGTCAAGTAGATACAAAATTCTGTCCGCAAACTGCTTGGAGTTAAAGGGTTCCACCAAAAACCCGTTTCTACCGCTGTTCACCGTTTCTGGGATGCCGCCAACGGTGGTTGTTACCACGGGCAAGCCAGTTGCAAGCGCTTCCAGCACGGCAAAAGGGTGGTGTTCATAGAAGGTGGAGAAGGCAAAGATGTCGGCGGCCTGGTAGAGTTGGGGCAGTTCCTTGTCTGGTGTGTAGCCTGTAAAGACTATGTTGGCTTTGACTCCGACTCTTTGGGCGTGGGCGTTGAGCTTAGCCATTTCGTCGCTTTGCCCTTTGCCTGAGATGATGAATTTGGCCTTTGGGAACCGTTTGATTACGGCGGGCATGCTCTCAATTAGGGTGAACAAGCCTTTGCGGGCATATAATCGACCAACCGAGACGATGGTGGGGTCGTCAGAGTTAAATCCAAATTTGACTTTGGCTTTTCGCTTATCGGCGGCGGGCTGGAACTTACGGATGTCGACGCCGTTGTGAATTACTTGGATTTTGTGGGCTGGAATCTTGTAATAACTGATCAGTTCCCGTTTGGTGAAGTGACTAACAGCAATGATTTTGCGGGCGCGGTGAAGTACGCTTTCTTCGAAAAAACGCAAAAACCAGTTAAAACTGACCATAAACTTCTCGTTAGCGTTAAGGCGGGTGAAGGCCTCGCCACTGATGGCTGCTGCCTCGCCCTTCCATGTGGAGTGCACGGTGCAGACTAGGGTTTTGCCAAAGTTTGGCGGCACCGCAAAGCTGGGTGTTAGGGGCAGCTGGGGGTGGGTGATGTCGACGTTGGCGGTTTGGTGGACACTTTGGAGTTTGCGGAAGCTGTTGCCTGCCAGTATGAATGATTTGACGATTGGGGTTTTGGGGATTTTCAGAAAAGAAACATCCAGCTGTAGGTTGACGTTTACGTCTTGGTTTTGGTTGGAGCCAGTTACGACATAAATTTTATAGCCGTTTTTGAGAAGCTCGTTACTGAGGTAGTAAACGTAGCTCCCTGTCCCGCCCGTGAGAGGCCAGTACTCGGGAGATATAAAGCAGACCTTAGGCGGCACTACTTATCCCTCCCTGTCAGGTACCGCACAGTGGTTGTGATTGCACCCACAAACCACGCCGCTACCCGCACAAAATAAAGCACCACAAGCCGCATCGCCGAC
>JBJKPJ010000250.1:0-3394 GCA_046706605.1 Bathyarchaeia archaeon
GCGCACCGTTATTAGTTGACCATTGCCACACAGTTGAATTAGTTGCAGTATTCAACGCATAAAGGTTGCCGTTGCTGTCTCCGAAATAAACTATGTTATTCGCGGATACAGCTGGCGAATCAAGTATTGGTCCACTTGCAGAGAAACTCCATTCAACTGACCCATTAGTGGAATTTAACGCATATAGGTTGCCATTATCATTTCCAACGAATATTGTATTAAATGCAACTGCAGGCGAAGATTCAATAATGCCACCAAGCTGTTTAGACCATAACTGAGTGCCTGAAGAAGACAAAGCGTAAACTGTTCCGTTGGATGTCCCAAAATAGAAATTGCCATTTGCATACGCTGCTGGTCCAGTAACATAGCCGTCAACCGCTATATTCCATAATTCTTGTCCGGAAGTTTCCGATATTGCAGTAACATTTTCCAAGCTAACAAAGCCTACCAATATTTCATTGTTACCTATCGTCGGGATGGTCGAAATTCCCTCTTGCAGGCTACTGCTAGACCACGATGATGAACCTGTTGAAGCACTATAAGCCGATACGGAGGAAGTTCCATAAATAGCGAGGAAAATGTTTCCAGCATCATAGGCAACTAATTCAGTGCCATAAATGCTTGTTCCAGATGGAGAACCGATATCATTTTCCCAATTTTTCTGTCCGTTTGTTAAATAATCTGATTCAATACTGTCTGAAGCACCCCACGTATTAACTGTGGCGCCAAAGAAAATGTTTCCTTCACCCGCTGCGGGATATAATGTAGCTACACTGTCAGCCATTCCAAAATGTGTGGGATAATATGCCGGATAAATGTTCGAACCACCAATTGACAAAGAATTTAAATTACTGCTAGTGCTGACAAATAACATGTTATTGGCTGCGATTAAACCAGTATTGGGACTTGAGAAATTTTTGTTCCATAAAATCCCAAAAGAGGTTGGACCACTAGTTGTCGAAAACCCAGTGTGCGATTCATCTCCATGGAATTGAGCCCAGTCAGAAGTCGTGTGTGCATGCGTCAGAGGGATTGTTAAAACCAGTAGATTCACAAGAAGAATTGCTATTAGTATGACAATGCGTTTATGACTAATTGCCAATAATGCCACCAAGTTAAGCACATAGTTTCAAGAATAAGTTATATTTAACGCTAACTGAGATCAATCACTGGGGGTATAAACAGCACGGCTGAAATGGTTAAATTTGATAAAATAGCAATAATAATGCGAGCCTATTCGTGAAACATCCTTGACTGATCTGAGTCAATGTTTCTTGACTTCGCGCGCCGCTTTGTCCCTAAATTAGGTGTTAAAGTAAGTCGGTGAAACTGATTTTTCATATTTGCCAATCCTTTGAGCTGTTTCTCTATTTAGTACCAAACAGAGTATGCTACATAATGTCTAAATGCAGTCAAAATCAATTCTTCTCATGCCTTCGCATTTCATAGAAGGAATAACGACACAAACCAAAGATGTTAAAAGGAAAACAGACAACTAAGAACCGTGAAAAACAAAATTCCCGAAGATTGGCAATCTTTCAAACTCGAAATAACAAAAACTGAAAAGGTTTCAAAATCGCTGTTTTGGATAGTTGCAGCCATTCTAACTCTCATACTAATAATTCTATTTATATCAAACGAATACCTTGGAACCACTTTATCCGAGTCAATCACTATTTTCCTTTCATCATCCGTGGCCCTTTTCGCTTTCGTCGAAGCATTATCAACTTATTTGAATGTTACAATTGAAAGAGAAAACAAGAGGCTGTCTGAAATCAAGGAAGAAATCGAAAAAGTCCATTCACCGCTATATTTAATTTTCAGCAAAAAATGGACTTATACTCAAGAAAAAGAGTTTGTAATTGTCAACAAGAAAGACAAAGAGAACATTGATAGTATAATTTGCTCTCATCCATTCTTTCTTACGCCAATAGCATTGAGAATTTGGCGAACACAAATAGAAAGACTCGAGCCCATAAAATATACCGAATCTAATCCCGTTTTTGCAATACCTGCTTATTTTGTTACCCAAATCACTATGCAATATGATAACCTAACAGACGAATATCAAAAAAGAACAGGACTGGATTTAGGCACAATGTCAAGCGCAAATCAACGAATAGACCGATATCCAACCGAGGAAAAAGAAAAGACAATAAAACAGATAATCCTCGAAGAGCAAACCCAAGCAGCTCAAAACTCAACAATGCGTTTCTTTTGTAAAGAAGGTGTCAAGAAAGGAATTACTTAATGTCTGCACAAGAGTATTCAGAAAGCCCTTTTTTTAAGAAACCAAATGCGGCTATCCTGTTATGTGTTTAATAAGCTACATGGCAATGGCTTGATTAATCTTGACTCTAAAATCATGGTGGCATTTGCCACAATTGTATGCTTCAATGGTGAAGCTATATTCTTGGAGTATTCGTTTAGGCTTTTCAACTATTTTGCCGCAACTAGGACAGTGTCTCACAAAACTCACCAATTAAACTTATGGCAGAAATACATATGAAATATTGTGGCTACAAAATGAAACTACAATTCACAAGCGATTTAGCCGTCTTAGAGCGCGCCTTTAGGTGTACACCGCGGTCACAACAATAATACTATTTTGCTTTTTTAAATTCCAAAAAAATCTGCAACTTAAGTTATTACTTTACAAATATTCACTTTAGTTATCTTATTAATTATTTAGCAAAAATATTGAATATATTGTTTTTTGGCACCCCAAGACCCAAAAACCTACGAGCAATACTTACGAAAATTATTTACCAATGTATTGTTAGAAACAAGATGCATTATAGTAAGGAGAAGGCATCTGTTTTGCAAGAGACGTTCACAACATTTTTGCGAGAATTGGAGACTTCAGATTTTATTTCTAACACTGGAAAAGTGCTCTTAGAAAAAGAAGTTTTAGAGGTAATGCGTAAGGAAGGCTTTTCCGAACAGCAAATTTATGAAATGCCCCTAAAGAAATTATTAGACCTTTTTTACGGTGCTTACCTTTGGAAAGCTATTAAGATCATTTCCACTTCTGCGGCAACCGTTTTCTTTTAGAAGCAAAACACCCCGGTAGCGAGTACACCACCCTAAAGGGCACCTTTCTCGCACGCAAGGACTCTGTTTTTGCACTCCAAATGAATGGTAAACGAAAATTTGATGGGAAACAGAACTGCTACGGTTTGAAAATTACTAGAAACTTTCGGTTTTTGTCCTCTATGATTTCCAAGCCATGCTTTTTTGCGTATAATTCGATTTCTTGTTTACTGTAATCACATTTTATTTGTATCCGAAAACGGTTAGGTTTAGCTTGAACCATTGAAATGTAAGAGGGGTCAACCAAATCGTTGCTCACCAGTTCTTTTAACATAACCTTTGCTTCAAGTCTATCCAAGAG
>JBJKPJ010000251.1:0-3859 GCA_046706605.1 Bathyarchaeia archaeon
TACATCCAGAAAATCGGCCGCAGCCCAAACGAGGTCTCTACCATAATTTTAACCCACTATCACATGGACCATGCGGGAAGCGTAAAAGACCTAAAAGATCAAACAGGCGCAAAAGTCGCAGCCCACATTGAAGATGCAGAATATATCTCAGGGAAAAAACCGTACCCTAAACCCAAAAACATTCTTTTTAGGGCAGCTACTTCGTTGATTAAAGTTGCACCTGTGGAAGTTGACATCCAGCTTAAAGAGGGAGACAAAATTGGAGGCATGACAGTTTTTCACATTCCAGGTCACACACCTGGAAGCATAGCCTTGCTTGATGAGCAAAGAAAAGCCCTATTTGTGGGCGACACGTTGAGATTTGAGGATGGCAAAATTGTGATGGCATCCAGACATTTCACATGGAACGAAGAGGCAGAAAAAGGGTCTATAAAGAAAATAGTAGCCCTAAACTTTGATGTTATGCTACCAGGACACGGCGAGTCTCTCACAGCCAACGCCTCAGATGCGGTTAAGGCATTTCTTGGCGATGGGAAAACCTAAAAAGTTAAGGTTCAAACTCTGCTTAAAAGGGCTCTTTGATTGGTTACATTACAATTAGGATCTGAGTGGGGGAGAAACTATGCGCGCATGGGCTTACCAACCGTTGGGTTTCATTCCAGCAAGTATTTGAGCCTGTAAGATATAGTCTCCATCTTCACTGGCTAAAATTGCATAAAAAATATCGTCAAACATTTCCGTACCTATTACTATAGGTAGTTTAGACAATTCTTAAAAATATGTGACTGCACCTTGCAACCTACAGCTCATTTGCTGGTAGGCGTGCGTTGATAAAAATAGATGTAACTTGTTATTTACAAATTGCCATAGAGGTAGAGTTATGAACGGATTTCAAGTTTGTCTATCAAAAAAGTTTATTGCTTAGGGGTTTCGTTTGCTATTTCCAAAGCGAAGTCAACATACGTTTGCAATTTTTTTGATTTCTTTTCCGTTTGTGCATTTCTCAAGACCAGCATCCTAGCTTCAAACGCTGTTGCAAGGTCGTCGACGAGTATAGCTTGCATTCCCTTGGAAAGTGGCTTGATGTCCTCGCTTAGTACTTGCGCCATTTTGTTTCGTATGATCTTTTTGTCTATAACGTTCTGTTCTTCCATGTTGTTTCCCTTGAGTTTGGGGTTAATTTGATAGGTTGTTTTTTGATACTTAAGTTGTTTATGCATTGATAATATATATCTCAAAGCTTAATCTATGTTCATGGCGAGAATGAGGGCTAAAAATGTTAAATTTTGGGGTTGAAAAGTTGTCTTATTTTTTTAATTCTTGGTGTATAATTTAATGATTTTTGCGGTCTATTTAGATTTTGTTTTGTAGTCGTTTATTTGTAAATGGCGTCGCTCTCGATAGTTAGCGATATATGAGGATAATATGAAATTTTTTATTTTGCCCTATGAAGTTGTCATATCAATTGAAAGGAGATAAAGTAAATTGAAACATGCTCAAACAATATTTGAAAATGAAGAAGCCTGTAGACTCTTAAATTACTTCATATCCTACAAAGAAATAGTATGCAAAAATGAAGATCATCTCGATGACAATATCACAATCGAAGTAATTCCGCCGTCTCAAGAAATAGTGCTAAAATAACAACTTTCTTTTTCTAATTTTTTGTTTGTTCTAACTCAGTTAAGAAAAATAAAAAAGAAAAAAATTATTGTTTGTATTTAAGATGTTTTTGTAGATCCTGTAGCTTTCTAATCTTTTTAGATCTTCTGCGTCTTATAATAAGCAAGCCTGCTACAATTGAAACAACAGCTGCAGTTATTACTATTATTATGACGTAAAATGTTGTGGTTGAGGAAAGTACGGTGTTTGGTGACAAGGTCAATGTGAGGGATAATGTTTCTGCTTTGAAATTAATTGTCTCGTTCATGCCTTGGTAACCGTCCTTGAAGACTAGGAAAGAGTAGCTTCCAGCTGGAAGGTTACTAAAGGTAACATAGCCCGTGGAATTAGTTACACCATATAGTGGGGTCACACCATCTGGTTGATTCGTTGAGGAAATCACAGTTCCAGTCAATACGTCGCCACTATCGGCTTTGACACGAAACTGAAGGGTACCCACAGTGTTACTAATTATGCTTGGACCCACAGCGATTTGCGTGGTAACTTGACCGCTCCAATAACCTGTTTTTGTCGCGGTTGCAGTTATAGTGCAATTTGTTACTTTAGAAAAGCTTGGTGCGGTAAATGTTGTTGTATAGGTTCCGCCAGTTACATCTTTTACTGTTGAGAACCTTCCGCCGTTATCTGAAGTAAACCTGACGGTTGCACCAGCAACTGGGGCGCCGTCTGCCGTTACAGATGCTGTAATAACCGTATTATTTCCGTTAAGCAAACTTTGGGCAGTGGGAGTCAATTGTACCTTCAGAACTGAAAGGTCGATTGTGTAGGTTGTCAGTTTAGCTTGAGCTGTTACAAAATTGGAAGCTTGAGCAGTGATTGTTGTCGAACCTGGTGAGTTGGTAACTTCAAAGTTCCCCAAAACTTGTGATTCGCCAGGATTAATTGTGAGCAAGGGAGAGATATTACCTACGGTTGTTTCTGAAGAGAACATATTGACGTATATGTTGGATCCGTTGTTAATTGTAGGGCGACTTTGTGCATCCTGCAATTGTACAAGAACCGATTCATATGTTCCCCCATCAGCTGGTAAAAGACTTGGTGTGCAAAAGACGGCAAGCTTTGTTGGGATTAACCCTGGTGCGGTTGTGGTAAGAGACGCAGAGACTGTACCAAAGTCTGTTGCAGTTGCCGTAATTGTTGTTGACCCAGGAGTTTGGGTACAAGTAAAACTGGCGTTTCCATAAGTCTCTCCAGGAGATAACATGATTTCTGAATCAACTGTGCCGACACTTTCTTTTGATGATGACAAGCTTATGTATGTGTAGGAAGTGGCTCTTGCTGGTTTTCCTGATGAATCAAGCAACTGTACAAAAATGCACTGGTGGCTAAATCCATCCGCCTGGAGCCTAGTTGGTGATATATAGAGCTTAAGCTTTGCTGGTTCTGCTGTCAAAGCAGATGTTGAAATATCTTGATTAATCACTATAACCATGGAGGTTAAGATAAGAAGGACAAATGCAGTTGCAATTATTTTTTTCATTCTTCTTTCAACCAATTAACTTGCGTTTTCTGTTCTTTTTTGATTTTCGGTTTTCTTATTGACCATTCTGACACATGCTACACGTTATGTTGGATAATTCTATATGGCAATGAGGTTGGGGTACGTTACAGTCAGGTATTCGGCAATCAGATACAATTGGAATTTTCTTTTTTGCAGTTTTCTTCAAGCTAAAGTAACAGCATTGCCCGTTCTTTGAATACTTACAGTTTTTTTGTTTCATTTCACCGAAAAATGACATGTTCGAAAGGATTTCAACGAGAGTTAGTATTTCAGCGTTTTTTTCGTTTTCGATTTTTTCTACTCTTTGATTTAATTCTTCAAGTCTGATTGCCATCGTGCAGTCTCATCTGGCATTTATTTTCGCTTGTTTGCTTATATACTGTGAAATCTTGCTTAAGAAGTAAAAGAAAAGAATTAAACGCGCGTTATTCAACGTTATGCTTTTGCCAGTGCGATGAAGTCATTTGAAGTGCGCAAGCTTACTCCACGTGTTTGATTAGAAAGTTGCCTTCTTATTCTTGCTTCATTACTATACACGGTTCTTGGTGAGATCTGGAAAATTTCTCCAATTCTTTCTTTGGAGACCTGCACCTGATTTTTTTTGCATGCATTATAAAAAGCGCCTGCAGCAAGACCAACGGGGTTTCCGCCTGATCTTTTAATTTTTATTAAGGT
>JBJKPJ010000252.1:0-2165 GCA_046706605.1 Bathyarchaeia archaeon
GGATCTTTTTGACCAAAACAGCAAGTGTTTGTCGATGGTGGATGTGGCTTTGCTACGGTTTGGCAGGCACTTTAGAGTAGGTAAAAACAAGTTCATCGTGGGCAGAAACGAAGCCGAAAATAAATTCCTCCACGATAACAGGAAAAAAAGCGATTACTACTTTGAATTACCAGACATCGTTGGCCCCATAACGCTTCTGCAGGGACCAAAAACAAAATCCGCAATCCAAACAGCAGCGAAATTGACCGCATTTTACTCTGACGCCAAAGCAAACCAAGCCACCGTGAAATTTGGTAAAGAAACTTTAAGCACCATCATAACTGTGACGTTGCCTCAAAGGGCAGAGGTTGAAGAGCTTAGAGTGGGAGTGAAAAACTCTTCTAAAAAACTGAAAAAACATTGATTTGCCAGGGAGCAAAGCTTATCCCTTAAACTCATCTGATTAGACGCAAGGGGTTAAAATGGATATTCAAACCAGCAGAACACTAGTATAATCAGTCTTGCTTTACTTTGCTTGGAGCAGTCAGCGGATTTTTGTCTCTGACCCGACTTGCTTACCCAAATATTGCTTTACCAGCTATCAGGTTTAGTTGTAAGCGGTGTAGTTGGGGTTTTGGCTTAGTTGGGTTTGTCCTCTATTTAGAGGCAATGTATGGGTTTTCTAAAGCTTACGGCGAAAGCCGCAGCTTTAGCTATATCTTGTGGGGATTGATCATCACCATTGTCGCCACAGCTGCAGCAGGAATCATGTACTTGGCGTTTTAGCCTATACAAGTACAATTTCATTTGATTATTTGCTGGTTATCGCTGTTCCAGGCGGAATAGTACAGGACATTGCGTGGGCATTTCTGGCAGTAGCGTTTTTCAGGATAAAACTCTCTCAACCCCAAACGCCCCCAGCAAACAATTAAGCCTATGATTCTTCAATTAAATACTGCACAAAATGCGGAACTTTAAACCAAGTTGAGGCAAACTATTGCAAACCCTGTGGACAAAAATTCTAAACCGCATTTTGCTGCTGATTTCCATTTTTTGGGGTGTTTGGGATGTTTAGTTCAAATTTGACCCCAATGTTGTGTGAACCAGTTTCTTTCACTGTCCAACCGTACAAATCGCATGCGCGTTTGATTAGATATAACCCATAACCTGAGCCTTTGCCTACACCTTTCTTGAAAAGTTTAGGTCGAACTTCGTCATCTAAGCCTACACCGTTATCTTCATAGGTAAGTGTGGTTGAGCCGTTGGCGTTGGTTTTGTTGGAAATTTTGATTTGAGTTGCTTTCTCGCTGTATTTTATTGTGTTTTCTATGAGGTTGTGGAATATTGTTGTCAACATGTCGTCGGCTAAAACATTCAGGTCGCTGCATCCATTTTCAATTTTAATGCCATTCAAATCTGAGAATGAAGTTACTGCATTGGAAATAGCGTTACCCACATTTACCATGGTTAAAGTTTTACTCCCTAAGGCTTCATATTCTTTGGAGAAATCCAAGATCTGGACAATATTTCGGCTTGCAACATCAATCTGGTCTAATTTAGACAAAACTGTTTGATTATCTTTCGCGGCCTTTTTCGCCAAAAAGATGTTTCCAGTGATTACGGTAAGCTTATTTCGAATATCATGCCTTGCGAAAGCGCCGATAATGTTTAGTTTTTCGTTTAGCAACTGGTACCTTTTTTCTGATTCCTTTAGGGCTTGCTCAGCTTTTTTGCGTTCCGTTACATCTTCTGCTGAACCTAAAATTTGACTAACATACCCACCTGCTTGACGCTTAAATGGAATGTCTATGCTGTGAAGCCAACGCCAAGTTCCATCGGCATGCTTCATCCGGTATTCAATTTCTATTCTTTCATTGTCTTTTGCTTTGCTTAGTCGCAGATGATGGCTTGCCACGCAGTCAGCATCATCAGGATGCAGGATTTTAGCAAACAAACCTGAACCCATGGCTTGTATCTGTTCATTAGTGTAGCCTAAGAAAGTGAGGATTTCTTTATTAGCGTAAACATTACGTTTTTCAGTCAAATCATAAATGTAGATAAGCGTTGGAGTAGTGTTTAGGATTGTTTCAACAAGATGCTGGCTTTCTTTGAGGGCGTCTTCTGCTTTTTTACGCTCAGAAATATCAATTATTGACCCCTCCAAAATGTCCTGTTCAGGGTAAAGC
>JBJKPJ010000253.1:0-9836 GCA_046706605.1 Bathyarchaeia archaeon
AAGTGCCCGCTTTTTTCTCCGCCTAGCGCTGCGTTTTCCTTGAGCATTCGTTCCATTATGAATGTGTGTCCGACTCTTTCTTCTATGGGGTTGCCGCCGTATTGTTTCACCAGTTCTTCCACAGCCATAGAGCAACTTAGCTCATATATTATGAAAGCACCCTTGTTTTTGGCAAGAGCGTCTTTAGCTAAAATTAATAGCGCCAAATCGCCTGGAATAACCCGTCCTTTGTCATCAACAAAAACCGCCCTGTCCCCGTCGCCGTCGTAGCCCACCCCAAAATCTGCGCCATTCTCCACAACTTTTTGCATGACCGGTCCAAGATTTTCTTCTTTTGGTTCAGGTTTGTGAGCTGGGAAGTTACCGTCTGGTTTTTCGTTGAAGGTTTGCAGTATACAGTCTTGCTGTTTAAACAAAGTTGGAACAAATAAGCCGCAAACGCCGCTTGATGTGTCGGCAACTATGCTTAGTTTCCTTTGGATTTTGATGGTTTGGGAAACAAATTTGGCGTAGTCGTTAAAGAGCCCTTTGACGTGGTTTATTTTTCCTGTAGATTTGGCTGTTTTTTGGGTAGGTATGGCTTTAGCGATTTGTTTTATGTTATCCATCTTTTTGCCGTAGATGCTGCCGCGTTGCTTGAAGAGTTTAAAGCCGTTCCATTCTGGAGGGTTGTGTGACGCGGTTATCATTACGCCCAAGTTTTTATTTAGGTGGTTTACGGCAAAATACAGCATGGGTGTGGACACAATTCCAACGTCAAAGACGTTGCTGTGAAGGGTCAATCCCGCCTCTAACCCTTCTTTGAGAGTTTGACCGCTTAAACGGACATCATGTCCCACTACCAACTCGGAGTCTTTGCCTTGATAAATGGATATAGCCATGCCCAAGGTAGTGGCGTCTTTGGCAGATAGTTGTTTTCCGAAGACGCCTCGAATGTCATAGGACCTGAAAAGAATATTCCAGTTTGCTGTTTGATCTTTAGCCAAGCTGATTACCTTTTTGATTTGCTGATATTACTAGTTAAGTTAGTGTATTAAAAACCTGTGGCAAATGTTTACCAAGGAAATCTGCCAGCTTCGTTTTGGTGGGATGTTTGCCTTCTGTGTCGGATATGTAGCAAGCAGCCACAGCGTTTGCCAGAGCCAAGCGGCACTCGTTTGAAAGTCCGTTCCAGTCGCCGATTATGTTGCCTGCATCCCATGAGTCGCCAGCGCCTGTTGCACGCAGAGCCTTCACTTTAAAGGTGGGAACAACTACTTCGTGCTTGCCCTTAAGCGTGGCTGAAAAAGCTGTGGTGTGCAAATCGATTCGCGCTAAAACATTTTTAGCTAAAACCCGTGAGGCTTCCATAGCTAAGTCGGCAAAGCCTAAATGCTGCCTGTCGGCTTTGAAGTTTTTGTCCAGCAGACTTGCGTAGGTTACTGCTTCGTTTTCGTTTAAGCTGATGATGTCGACGTGGCTGGTTTTGAGAACTTTTTGGATTAAACCCTCAATTTCGTTGGGTTTTGGGGTTGGGTCAGCGGAGTCATAATAGGTTTTGCCTTTCCCAGCTGCTTTAACTTGCCTAAAAACGGTTTCCGCCAGTTCAGTTCCGAACTTTAATGTTCCAGCCCAATTAAAAAGACACACAAAATCCGCATCTTCAAGCAACCTAAAGTCAGCTTTGTTTAGGTCGGCTGGTCCAAAATCCGCCAGCACGCCTAAATCGCGGAGCATAACGTTGGTTTTTTGGGTTTGGTTTTGGAATTCCAGTGCTGTGGTTATAGATGCTTTGCCGTGGGTTTTAATGTGGGCTAAACTGAAGGGTGCTTTTTTTGAGTAGTGTTCGATTAGTTGTTTTCCATATGGGCTTGTGCATACAATAGGCGTAACAGTGGCGCCTAGGCTTGCGAGAGCAGAAGCTACGTTGATGGCATTTCCGCCGGGTTGGTCACTTTGTGGGATACCATCTATGCTGCCGCCTTTTCGGCTTGCAACCGCTACAACCAATTGCGAAAACTCTGTGGGAATCCATTTTAGGTTGATTATCCGGTCTATAAAGAAATCGGGCATCACCACAACTTTGCAGTCTGCTTGATTTTTTCCCAAAAAGCTTTCTAATTCCTGTTTGCACGATGCATATGACATGGGTGCTCTCTATTGGAGTAACCTCCAAAAAGCTAAAATAACCTTTTGCTTAAAGGTAGTAAAATAACATGTTGAGATAGGGAGTAAGGAAGGCTTTGAAGTTTAAAGCAGAAGTCAGTTTATTATTGATTGCAATCAGTTTGTTTGCAATCGCTATGTTCTTCTATTCTTACCAAATTGCTACCGAAAGCACCGCCATAAACTTGGGTTTAGCGTACCCATACCGAACGTTGGCGTTGGCGTTCGTGGGATTCGGTTCGCTTTCCATGGTTACAGCATCAATTTCTTATTCTAAACGAAGCAAAAATATGCTACCCTAAACCAGAGATTTAGACACCTATAAAAAACTAACAAGCAGCCAAACTAAGTCACCCAGCGTTAATGCCACAACTAAACCCAACGTTACAAAAATAAGCATGGGCAGCCCCGGTGTTGCCCAAATATATTTGTCGATTTTTCCTTCTTCAGCAGCTTTAGATAGTCGCTCCACCATTTGCTCTCTTTCTTCATCGTGAGGCACAACAACTAAGCAGCGTTTTTCGTTGCTAAGTTGGTCATCAATGTCTTCCATGGGGAAAATGTGCCATTTTGCCTTCACTTTGGAAATTTGCATCTTGTACCCTGTGATTAACACCAAGAATTTTTTGCCGATTGATTCATTCGCAAAGGCGTCAGGGAACATTTTGGTTTTAGTTTTTTTATGCCAAACTATGTTTCGTAGAATCATGTAGATGGCGCTTGCCGCTGCAAACAAAACTGCATTGCCAAAAATAGTTATGGGAAACAAAATCTCAGAAGAGGGGGACACATTCAAAACTGGCTTAATTAGCGTTATCGGCGCAAACGGAAGTGCTACCGCAATACACATGAGCGCTTTGGAGTCTGCTCCACCAAATCCGCCTGAGTAAAATAGCACAAGCGCCAAACATGCTGTCACCCCCACGCTCAATGCATAGTAAGGCAGTTGTGATTGCTCAAACAAAAGCAAGTCCGCTAAGGATAATGCCAGCGCGATGGGCGCGTAAATTGCCCAGACAACGTTGCTAACTTCGCGGGATTTATAATCGCTCCAAGAAGCATACAGCAGAACGCCTAAAGAAACGGTTATGTTAGCAGCGAGTACAATTTCTTGCAAGCCAATGCCCCTATAGTTTGCTTTATTAAGTAATTCTTAACATACTTAAGTATACATATATGACCTATTGAGTGTAATCTGCAAATACATAGATCAACACAAAACGCAGAGACCAAAAAATTGGAGGGCAGATAAAACAAAAAAAGACCTGCCTAAGAGATGTATATTGAGACAAATGGTATGTTTTGCCCAAACGGGCTTGTTCCTATCGTGCCTGTAAGTGCTAAGTTTACTGGGCAGGTTCCAGTGAACATGTCATTAGTTGCAACAAAGTTGTCCGTAGCCGAAGGAGTCCTTGCTGCGAAGTATACAAGTGTTGGAACAGTATAATTTAGCGATTGCCCGTTGAACGATTGAATATTTCCTGTTACAGGGTCTACTTTTATAATAAACCATGTGACTGCTTTATAATTGCCTCCCGTACTGGGAAAAATTGAGAAAAGCTCAGAGTTTTGGTTTAAAACGATATCTCTGGCTTTTGAGTCTAAATTGGTAAAATTTACACAGAAGGCAAGAGGCGCTTTAGCTTGCAAAACATTATAAGCGTTTGTCCCAGTTGAAAAATCAACCTTATATGTTGACCCTGAAACCGGTTTAACCTGGTAATAAGTGAAGTTTTGAAAATCCATGGCCAACGAGCCGATGCCCTGAGTTGTTTGTGCAACTACGATGTTGTTTGTTCTGAGTGATTCTAACGCGAAAGTATTGCCTCGATTGCTCACCAACCAAGAAGCAAAATAATAATTGCCTCCTGAAACAACACCATCAAGTCTTAACTGAGCATTTAATTGAAGGGTATCTCCTGCGCTTATAATCGTGTTTACCTTGGTGAAGTTAACATTATCTACATCTCCGGTTACCTTAAGCCAAAGAGTAGAGATATTGACAGCATAGGAACCTATGTTGAATATTTCGGTACTTACCGTTATAACACCTGAATCAGTACTGTACACCGTGTTTGAAACTTGAAGCGCTTCAGAAAGGCGGGTCAAATCAAAATTATTCTGGTCTTTAACAGCCTGATTATAAACAGTATTTTCATTCAGCGTAGAGAAGAAGTATGCTGAGGCTAAGGTTCCTACGATCAGCATCATAAATATTGCGCCCACTATTGATGATACCCCTTTAGAATTCATGGGTTTTCTGTGTCGTACTTTACGCGGTAAAGCTGTATGCAAAGCTCGAACCTCTCGTTGTTGTTATTTTTACGGTGATGTAAGTGCCACTTGCAATTGTTTGAGAAACAACTATCTGCCGTTCATCTCCATTACTTAGCGAGCTACTTGGGGCTTGTGTTCCATTCATGTACTCCATAGAATAAGTTACACTACTAGATGAAGTGCTAAGATAAATGCTACTAAGATCAACAGTGATGCTTCCAGAATTCATAAAGTAAACTTGGACACACTGGTTTGACGAATTATAGAAACCATACTCGAAAGATAATGTTTCTTGTAGTTTGTTAATATCGGAGCTAACTGATTCTTGATAGTCCGATTGATAATTGGCAGAGATATTTTGTGCATATGTGAGTGCTGCAATGCCAAGGACAATAACTACTGCGATAAGAATTAAGTTGGATATTACAGGACTGAGCGCTTTTTTGTTTCGTATCAGCGCTCGAACAGGCGTGCATACACTGATAGGACCTGCAACTTTGCGCTTGAATCTGCGAACTTTTTTCGACAAATCTCTAATTTTTCTGTGTTCCATCAAATTCCTCTTGGTTATCCTAGTTTTACGAACTGTGGAATTAACTTGGCAGCTATTATTGAGATAAGCACGAGGATGGCTGCATGCTTAAAGCCAGCGCCGACCGATTCTTCGCTTATTTTCCCCGCAACAATCCCGATAAGAAAACTGTTGAAGATAACTGCACTCATGAAAACGGTCTGCATCAAACTGTTATCGGTAGGTGCCGTTTGAACGCCGGGAACGGCTATCCCCGTGGTTAAACCCATCATCATAACTGTTGTTGCCACAAGAAGAATTGCAGCCAAATAAGGCATCATGACGTAGGGGCGAGTGCTCATTTTCTTTTCTTTTTCAACTTCCTGAGTTAAGTTGTTAAAGTGTGCAAGTGACTCAATCATCGCAATGGTGCCGCCACCCACATCAATAGTTTCTACCAAAAGGAACATAACAATTTGTACCATCCAACTGCGGGTGCGGTGCAGAAAATCAGTCATAACCTTCTTGACAGGAATGCCCCAAGAAATCTCAGAGCTAATTTTGTTCAGTTCGCCAGAAAATGCTCCATAATCTCGTTTGGAGAGATTTTCAATACATTTCTCTGGAGATAACCCTGTTTTTCTAACTTCAGTTAAATCGCGCAGGAAGCTGGTGACGCCTTGTTCCATGCTGTTTTTCTTTTTGGTTAGGCGGGTATGGACAACAGCGGCTGGAGCCACAGATATGAATAGCGCAACTGACATTACCACAGGTAAGTCAACGCCCAAAGATTGTAGAGCGGAAATAAATGGGATATTTATAAATCCCATAAAATTTGTCAGCAACATAAAGACGAGTATAGCTACTGCGGTGGACATGCCCATGACCTTATAGGAGCGCATATCAACCATGGGTGTTTTAGACTGCATGGCGTGAGCTAAATAGATGAATACGCCTGAAAGCATCGGCGTAAAGACAAATGTGTAAAGCAGAATCCCCGAATACGAGGACAAATCACTGCTTGTGTTAGCTCCACCCTGGAGGTTGCTCACCGCAAATAGGATGTAAAAGCAAAGCGACATCATTACCATTACAATGATAAAAGTTTCCAGCAACATCCCCATTCGTTCAGCAGCCGCCTTAACACGCAATGCACGGATTTTAAAGATGTCTTCTGCTTTTCGCTCAAGATAGTGGCCGATGTCGCCGCCGATGATAACAGTTGAGGCGTAGCCGCTTAGGAAATCTTTGAAGACATCCAGAGGAGTTCTTTTCGCTGCCTTTTCCAAAGCAGTGAGTGGGTCGATTCCAAAGATTTCTACATCTTTTATGATGTCTTTTGCTTCTCGCTTCATTGAGGGCATTAAGTCAACTTGCGCTAAGCGTTTGAAGCTGCTATAGGGTGCTATGCCGCCTGATGACATGATGCTGATGTATGCGGCGGAGTATGGGATTTCTCGCTCTAACGCTGTTGACCGCTCGCTGGCGTTATTCATAGGAACAACTAAGAAGCCGGCAATCACAAAGCATGGAAGCGGAACCAAAATCAAAATCGGCAAAAACCCAAACGACAAGGCAATGAACCCAGCTATAACCGAGACTGGCACAGTTAGACAAGCTGAGAAAAGCATTAGGGAGATGTAGGTTTCTGGGTAAATTTTGACATTGCCCTTCTCAAGTGCAGTCTTGGTTGAGGGGAAAACTTTTTTGAGAAAATAAGGCGCAAACCGCCCAAAGAGGCGAAACGAGAGTGCTTCAAATTTATTTAACAGCCGCAACCACTTTTTCCTCCTCTTCTTGTGTAATTTTTCGATAGAACTCTTTTGGACGCGCATAATATTCGGCAATTATCGCTGCCACTTCCTTGTAGCTGCGGATTTTTTTGCGGCGCATCCACCCCAAAAGTTCACTTCGCCGCTTCATCTCAGCAATTAACTGTTCACGGCTAATCCCGAGTCGTTCGGAAATGTTGGTTAACAAAAAGCTGCTTTCTAAGTCAATTATTTGTTGGTCCTGGATGGGGTCCCATTTGAAGGGATTAACAAATTTTTCTGCATCAACAATCTCGTTAACTGAAAGAATGCGGCGATATGCCTTTTTTTCGCCGTTTTTAACTAAGTGCACCCGCTGTACCGACATGACGATGTTCATGAGCGGAATGTAGGCTGGCGAAATATCCATTGGTTTCTGGGTAAGTCGCCGAACTGCTGACTGCACGTTTTCAGCATGCATAGTGCACATGCCTCCGTGACCCGTTGCTAACGCCTGAAACAGCACATAAGCTTCTTGACCTCGGACTTCGCCTACAATCATAAGGTCAGGACGATGCCGCATACAAGTCTTAACTAAGTCAAAAAGCGCAACTTCACCGACGCTACTGCCGCCTAAACCGTAACTTTGCCGAGCAATAAGCGAAACCCAGTTTTCATGCGACAAATTAAGCTCCGCAGTTTCCTCGATGGTCATGATTTTGCTGCCTGGCTTAATGAGGCAACCCAACGCGTTTAGAGCAGTAGTTTTGCCCGCCGCGGTTCCTCCCAGCACCATCACAGATGCACGGTTCTCAAGGCATATCCAGAGGTAGGCTGCCATGTCTTCAGTGAAGGTGCCTATGTTGATGAGGTCAATAATTGAGTAGGGATCGTCTCGGAATTTTCGGATAGTAAACGCTGTGCCAAACGGCGTGATTTCCCTGCGGTACGCAACAGCTAATCTGTGTTTTCCAGGAAGCGAAGCGTCAACAATAGGAAAGGCACTGCTAACGTGTTTGCCAGCCATGTGCACTAATTTGACAACCAAGTTGTCAAGGTCTCCGTCACTTTCAAACTGCAAGTTAGTTTCGATGCTTTCAAAAACACGGTGCCAAATGTATACCGGTTTGTTAACTCCATCACAGGAAATGTCTTCGATGTTTGGGTCGTGCATGAGAGGGTCGATTTTTCCAAACCCAACCAAATCCCGTTCGGCGTGATAGAGGATTTTGTACCACGAAACATCAGGAAGCCAACCTAGTGAGATGCGATATTTGTCAACGATTTTTTTTGCTTCTACCGCGAAAAACTTGCGGGGGTCAGCAATTTCTTCTTTTGGCGATTCGATTTCTGCTAGCAAAATTTCCAAGATGCGGTTGTAGATGCCGCGTTCCATTCGGTCAAGTTGAAGCTCATCTAAAACATATTTGTGTTCGCCTGTTTTGGGGTCTTGGGCGATGACGACTTGGGCGAAGGGTTCGTTTAGTGGGTATTTGTCTACGAGTTTTGTGCCAGTGGGTAGTGTTTTCGCTGCATTTGGGGTGGCTATTAGTCGAGACTTTTTTCGTTTTTTGGATTTTAGTTTTATATTTATTTTGATTTTTGGAAGTTTGGGAAGTTGGGGCTGTTTGATTTTTTTTAGACGTTCGATGGGGTGTGAGCGGTGTTTTTGGCTTTTTTCTTCGAGTCGTGGTTTTTTTTCGTTAGTGGTCTTTCGTAGGTTGTCGATTGATTTTTTTACTTTTTCGTTGATGGCGTGGATTTGCTTTGACATGGCTGTCCGTAGATTTGTTTGGCGTGAATATGGCTATTAAATATTGTGTCGCAATATATGATACTGTTAACGTGTTCAACGTAAATGCAACACACAAGAAAAACCATTAAAAACCCACAAACCATAAACCAACATGCAACAGCAGGAACAAACCATGAACCAAATCACTCAAATTATAACTCAAGTCCAAAATCAAAACAGAAAAGCCCTATTAGAAACCGAAGCCAAGACCATTCTAATCCAATACGACATTCCTGTCCCTAAATTCAACCTTGCAAAAACTCCCGAGGAAGCCGCTGTACAGGCAAACAAAATTGGCTACCCCGTTGTGCTAAAAATCGTCTCCCCCGATATTATCCACAAAACCGACGCAGGCGGCGTCCTACTCAACCTCAAAACCCAAGCTGAGGTCACAGACGGTTATCAAAAAATAATCTCCAACATAAAAAAATACAAACCCAACGCACAAATTGCTGGCATACTCGTGCAGGAGCTGGCACCGCAGTCCACCGAAGTCATCGTGGGCGCAATCAAAGACCCCCAGTTTGGACAAACCGTCATGTTTGGATTAGGCGGCATCTTTGTGGAACTCCTAAAAGACGTAAACTTTCGCGTCGCCCCCATCACAGAAGAAGACGCCAAAGAAATGATTGTGCGGCTCAAGGCTTTCCCACTGCTAAACGGGTACCGCAACACCCCCTCCGCCGACATCGACGCGCTCGTGGCAATCCTCTGCAACGTTTCGCGCTTGGTGATGGAGCACCCAGAAATCAAAGAGCTTGACCTCAACCCAATAATGGCCTACCCCAAAGGCGCAAAAACCGTTGATGCAAGAATAATCCTTCAGTAGCTTTCCTTTCATTATGTGGACGCAACGGTTACGCTACCACAAGACATCAAAAGAAGACAACTGATTTTGTCACCACAACGTTTCCCTACGCTTATTTAGTTGTGAGATACGTGAATCTCTTCACATCCCAACGCCCACAGCAAGATGGTGAGTAAGGGGAGTGTTGTCTTGTCATAATAATAGAAAAAATGTTTTGTAGGGGGAGGGAGAAAGGGTGTTATTTTTTGTTGAGTTCTTGGAGGATTTCTCTGGCGCGGTCTACGCGGACTTTGCGTTCCTTAACCATCTGTTCGGCGACAGCGTCGATTTGATCGAGTTTAGCACCTGCAGTAACAGCGATGTTGCGGGCGTGTAGTGACATGTGTCCGCGTTGGATGCCTTCGTTTGCTAATGCTCGAAGGGCTGCAAGGTTTTGGGCTAAGCCGACGGCGGCTAGGACTTCGCCAAATTCGTTGGCGGTTTTGACGCCGAGGATTTTTGTGGCGATGCGTGCAATTGGGTGGGTTTTGACGGCGCCTCCAATTAGGC
>JBJKPJ010000254.1:0-5526 GCA_046706605.1 Bathyarchaeia archaeon
TATCTTGCCACTCGCCTTGTCTTGTCTGGAATCTTTGTCCTTTCCCTCCCGAAAGAATAATTGCTGCCCGCTTACTCAAACAAACAACCTTACATAGGTACAGATGACTCGAAGTTTATCAAATTTGCTTGCTTTCAAATTCGATAGGCATGGGCGGTCCAACGTGTTTTTTTATTATCGAGAAAAGTTTTGCATCTTCTTTGGGTAGGTCTATGACTGGGATTTCGGTTTGTTGCGGTGCTTGTTTTGCGATAATGCCCGTGATGGCAATAATGGGTGGAATTGCATTTAAGAGGGTTTTTTGTAGGTCTTCGGGGGTCTTTGCAGTTATTATTTTCAAAATATCTGCGCGCTTAGAAAGGTACCCATGAAAGCCCTCCAAGAAAACAATATCAATACGCTCTTTTTCCAGCAGTGCAATCACCCTGTCCAAATCGTCTAATTCGGCTTGAGTTTTTTCTATTATGGCTATTTCATCAGGGGCGATTGCAACGGTTACTTTGGAGCCTGCTTTGCTAAATCGCCATGTATTGGTGCCTTCCCTGTCTATTGTGAAACCTTCGCGATGAATGTGTTTTATGGCTCCAACTTTGTAGCCTTCTTTTGTGAATTTCGATATTAAAAATTCAAGGGTGGTGGTTTTTCCTGAACCGCTAATTCCCACGGCAGCAATTAACACAACCATAAGGCCTCATCTTTTGAGATTATCCAATTTTGTTCTAATAACTCCCCGACACAGAGTTTTATAGCTTTACATAAATTTTGCCGGAGACAACTTTCCAATCGTACTTTACCAGCGTTATCGCGGGCTCTTCTTTGTACTCACCGGTTTCAAGGTTAAATCGCCAATCGTGACATGGACAAATAACAAGGGACTCCTCCAATGTTCCGCCAGACAAACTGCAAGCCATATGTGGACAGCGGTTGTCGAAAACATAAATTTTGCTGTTTTGCTTGATAAACAAAACTGGTGTCCCCTCATATGAGACCACATTCATTTTGCCTTCAGCAAGTTCTTTTTCGTCAATAAGGGCTACAAAGCCATCTTCTGCTTCCATTGTCTTAACCTTCAACTAATATCTCTATGCGTTGCATTTAGAATTTTTGACTCCAAGGCGGTGTACCTATTTTGCTTATTATAGAATCACTGATAAAACAGAAACATACAAGGTTGCAATAATCATCAATAAAATGGAAAATGGCGCGACCTTGCTAAACCACTCTGACCAACTGATAACTTTTCCTTCCTTCTTAAGAATACCCAACCCGATAATGTTTGCTGCTGAACCAATTGGCGTCAAGTTGCCACCCAAATTAGCTCCAAACACAATCGACCAACCCAGTACTCGAAGAGAATAACCAGTTGCAGCGGAAACCTGTTGCATCACGGGGATAAGGGTGAGTGTCATTGGAATATTGTCGATGATCGCAGAAGGAATTCCGCTTGTCCACACATTAAGCACGGGTGTTAGGTGAGGGTTAAAGCTTGAGAACTCTACGATGCCATTGGCAAATGCGGATATTACGCCGCTTGCCTGTAAACCACCAACTACCACGTAAAATGAGGTTAAGAAGAAGATTGTTCCCCAATCAATTTTTGAAAAAATTGATTCAGGCTCTTGTCCTCCAACAACCAGAATAGTTATTGCTCCGCCCATTGCGATTAAGCCAATTGGGACATTGAGGTAGCCTTCAAAGATAAACAAAACTATAACTATACCAAAAACTGTGGCTGCCCGATAAAAAAGGCTACGGTTTTCTACCACCGACCATGGCGCGATATCGATTTCAGTTGGGTGCTCTACCCCAAACTCCTTTTTTGTCCAGCGTGAAATAAAAGCCATAGAAACAACCGTTAAAATTGCAGTCAAAGGCAGACTTATCATTATGAACTCTGAGAAGTTAATTTTGAGTTGCGCGGCTAAAATCAAATTTGGAATGGAACTGATAAGAAGAGCCAATCCGCCAACATTTGTCATAAGGATTTCGTAAATAATAATGTTAGTTGGGTCAAAACGAAATTTTTTGGCTAAAGAAATCGTTAACGCTCCAATAATAATCATGGTCGTGATATTGGAGAGAAGGGCGCTAAACACTACGGTTAAGAGGATAAAAACAAGAGAAATCCTTCGAAATCCGCCGCCGACAGCCTTCGCTAACCTTAACCCTATAAACTCAAAGAATCCTGAACGGGTAACTGCTTCAACCAGAATCATGATGCCGACTACCAAGAGCACGGTGTTTACGTCAATAAAACTAAGTATGCTGTTTAGAATGTCTGAGCCTGGGAAAAGGTTGTACTCTATCGCAAACAATACTGTAAGAAAAGCTCCAAATAAAGCAGCTACGCTTCTATGGTAACGACCGGTCACTAGAATTATGAGAATAAGCAAGAACAGAAGCGCGAATATAACAGTGATGCTCATGTTGTATGCTCTTCGTTTTTCTTTATGTGACGGTTTGCTCTAAGTTGCTTAGTTTCTCCAATAAGTTTTTCGATTTCCTGTTTTATAAGCACATAAATTTGATTGGCAAGATGGTAAACTATGAAAAATCCTATCGCTAACAATGCGATATTAAATACATTCACCGCAGTTTCGCCTCCCCCAACAGAAGTCAACAGTGGCGTCACAAGAAATGACGCTAAAACCAGCGAAATTAAACCGGCAATGTCGTAGGTGATGCCTTTGGGGCTTCCTTGGTCTTTTTTGCCAAACCGTGTTGACGCCCAATCTAAAAAGTATTTTACGTCAACAAGTATGAAATATCCAAAGTAAACAACAAACATCAAAGCGATAATGTTTAAAATTAGGTCTCCTGAAATTGATAGTTCCCCAATGGCAAAATCGATAAGTGAAACAAGTTCAGGTCTGAGCAGGCTGAAAAAGAAAAGAATGAACCCTAAGGCTAAACTGTTCTTGATTAAACGAAAAACCCTTATTCTAACCTCAGATGCTTCAACAACCGTGCCTTTAGCCTCCAAAATCTCACATGCCTCGCACTTAATAAACCTAAAATGGGCATCCGCTTATTTAGAGTCTGCCCAGAAATAAGGGTAAACTGCTTTTTTAAGCGTTTGCAGAATCTTTTTAACAGTTTTTTACAAAACAACCACATTCATGCCCCTTATATATAATGAGGTGAAGAGGAATAATTGCAGCGTTAAGTGGCTGTTTTTTGTTTTTTGTTAGCGCTTATATGTATTTGTTGTTGTGCAACGACTGTAACACATTTTTAATTACTTGAACCAAGCAATATTAACACAATCCAACCAAGCAAATACTTGAAGGAGCTTTTAAGAAAATGGAAGCAGTTTTAAAACAAATTTCGAAAAGAGAACCCTTAAAGGAAGCTGTCAATATGCATGGATACATGCCAAGAGTTCATGAAGTTCGCGCTCCATGCCAATGGCTAAATCACTGCTATGAGGGGAAATGCCCCGCTTTTATCAGGCAAAATGGAAATTTTTACTGCGCCAAAATCAAAGCCAACATATAATTTTTCTTCTTTTTTGTTCCCGAACTAAGTTTTAAGCGTAGCTATTGCCTCTTTTATAATATTTACGGATTTCTCAAAGCGTTCCCGTGTTTTTTGGGATAGCTCCAGTTCTATTATTTTTTCCACCCCTTCTTTTCCTAAAACTACGGGTACACCAATTGAGACCCCGTGAACGCCGTATTCGCCGCAAAGGCAAGTGGAAACACTCATCACACGGTTTCTTCCAGTTAAAATCGCATCGGCCATTATTGCTATAACCATTCCAGGTGCATAAATTGTGCTGCCTTTAAGCTGTATAACATCTCCGCCTGAAGTAGTTGTGGCATGAACAACTTTGTCCAACTGCTCGGGTGACAGCAAATTTGTTACAGGTATCCCTGAAACTGAAGCGTACTCCACAAGGGGAACCATACTGTCGCCATGTTCGCCAATCACTAAGCCATGTGTGTCTTCTCGTGAAACACCCATTTCGTTGGCCAGGTATGTTCTAAAACGCATGGTGTCCAAAATGTTGCCCATGCCAAACAATCGGTTACGTGGAAACCCTGTTTCGTCGTAGGAAAGGTATGTCATTATGTCAACTGGGTTTGTGACTATCATTAGTTTACAGTCTGGTGCATACTTGGCAACTTGCCTTACAACGGATCTTATAATTTGTGCATTAGTGCTCATTAAGTCAAAACGTGTCATGTCTGGTCTTCTGCCCAACCCTGCCGTGACAATAACCAGTTCTGAACCTGTCATTTCACTAAAGTCGCTGGTTCCTCGGATTTTTCCGTCAAACTCAATGGCTGGTGCAGCCTGCATCATGTCTAATGCTTCGCCTTTAGCTGCTTTCTCGTTTGTGTCAATTAAAACTACATCGCTTATTCTGTAGCGCAATATGTCAAAAGCTGCTGCACTTCCAACTTTGCCTGCTCCAATAACAGTTATCATAAAACTCCCAATTATTTATGATTCAAAGTTAAATATAACTAAACCGCTACAAGACTAAAGCAAGAAAAAAGTTTGTTTAAAAAAGGAAGTTAGGGTTTTACGGCTGAAACTTTGATGCTGACAATAGCATTGGAAATATCGGCAACTTCTTGTTTTGTCATTTTTTCCTGTTTGATGAAGGCTTGCACATCTGGCTCTTCCTGAAGCATTTCTGCCAGATGATTCTCAGCTACCACTTCAACCCGCTCAAACCCAGCCTGCCTAATTTTTCCCAAATAATTCTCTTTTAGATCTGCACCCGCAACGCAGCCAACGTAGGCTAAAACGTTGTCTTTCACTTTTTTAGGCAAATCCGCGAGCAGCACCATGTCCGAAATCATTAAGCGACCTTTTGGTTTTAGCACGCGGAAGGCTTCTTGGAAAACCCGTTCTTTATCTGGTGAGAGATTGATGACGCAGTTGCTGATGATTATGTCCGCCGTGTTGTCAGCAGCAGGTATATTTTCGATTTCTCCCAAGCGGAACTCCACGTTTTTGTAACCGCTTTTTTTGCAGTTGTTGCGTGCGCGTTCTAGCATCTCTGCGGTCATGTCGATGCCTATAACTTTGCCGTTTTCGCCGACTTTTTTGGATGCCAAAAAGCAGTCTAGTCCGCCGCCTGAACCCAAATCGATTACTGTTTCGCCTTCTTTTAGGGATGCAAGCGCAACGGGGTTTCCGCATCCAAGGTTTAAGTCTGCTCCAGATGGAACAGAAGCTAATTCTCTTTGGCTGTAGCCAATTTGTTGGCTGGTTGAGGGAGCTGCGCAGCCGCATCCGCAGCCACACGGTTCCTGTTTAGTTTTTGCAATTTTGCCGTATCTTTCTCTTACGGCTTTGTGGACTTGTTCTTTTTTCATTGTTTTCCCTCTGTTAAAGAACGTTTTTAAAAACTGGACCTAACAGATTTTTAATTGTGCCTTCTAATGCGTCAGTTTTAAGCATGACGATGCAGCAGATTTGGTTGTCGCGTTGGAAGCCGATGATTGCCAGTTTGTCGTTTGGTTTGATGTTTGCTTTTTCGCGCAGGTCTTTTGGGAGAACGATTTGGCC
>JBJKPJ010000255.1:0-8392 GCA_046706605.1 Bathyarchaeia archaeon
CTTTGCCGCCTTCTTTAAGTAGGTGTAGCCCCGCGGCGGTTTTGCCAAACAATCCTGTGACTGCCAAAATATCACCTGCCCTTGTGCCGCCACGCAACATCATTGAACCCTGATTTGAGGTGCCGAAAAGCGATATACTGATGATTAAGTCGGTGGTTTCTGCCGTGTCGCCGCCTACAACGTAGCAGCCGTATTCGCGTGCACCGCTGTTGAGTCCATCGGCGATTTCTGAGACTACGTTTTTGTTTGCCAGGCTTTTGGGTAGCCCAAGCGCAACCAAGATGGCTGTGGGCATCACCCCTTTGGAGGCAAAGTCGCTAACGTTCATGACGACGGCTTTTCGGGCAGAAGCAAACAGGCTCATTCCTTGTGGCACATCGGTTTCGCCAACCAGCATGTCGGTTTTCAAAACTGCCACCTCGCCGCCCACAAGCGGAACAGCCGCAACGTCATCGCCAAAGGGCACAGGCAAACCAGGCATAACTGAGAGCCGCTGCAAAATCAGCCGAATCAAATCGCGTTCGCCTAAACCTGCACCGCCCATATCGACCAGAACCTATCAAGCAACAATAAACAACCAACCAAATAAATCTCCCCGCTAAACCAACATTTAAAAATACCAACTGCCACAAATACCGCTACGTGCCTCGATAGCTCAGCCCAGTGGAGCGGCTGCCTCGTAAGCAGCAGGCCGCGGGAGCAAAGCCCGCTCGAGGCTTTTAAAATTCATTTATAATTACCAGAATTATGTTTCGTCTTCTTCTGGTTTAGCAGCTAATTTAGCTTTAATTTCTTTGGTGCCCAAAATAATCAGGTTATATTTGCGGGCGCGTGTTGAGATGATTTCGTTTTCGAAGAGCTTACGTAGGCTGCGGAAGACTTTTTTGGAGGTTTCACCAGTTTTGTCCGTTATTTCTTGGAGGGTTAATTCTTTGCCTTCAGCTTGGAGGGTTGCGACAACTTTTTCGTCAGTTTTGTTTAGTTTCGCCATTTATGTTTGCCCCTATTTGATGCTATTTGCCTTCTATGGGTGTTTGGGCAATTTCAAGTTTGCGGTAACCGCCAGGAAAATCAGTGCCCAAGCAGCGTTGGTTTTAGTCAAAGACGAATCTTCTCCGTCAGGCGACACCTTGAGACAGGGTACTTGTACATGATCGAGCACGTCGCGGATGACTTCGTAGCCAAGTGTCAACCAAAAACAAATGCCGAGAAAGCTCAATTGGTTTTACTGACCAGCACCCGAAAACCGCTTTCCCGCGCTAAAACCGCGCAGTTCCCAAAAGTTTCAGCAAACAGTTGGGGTAGCAATTTTGCGCCGATTTTTGAGCGGATAACCATCTGAAATATGGCGTCTTTTGCCATCACCGAGGGCGCTTTTTGCACAATGGTTTTGACAGTATCCATCCCTGCGCTTACAGGCGGATTTGATAAAACACAGTTGAACTGTAAAGTTTCCACTGGCTCATAAAAATAGCCATAGCGCACTTCAGCATTTGCTGCCTTGTTTATTTCCACGTTTTTCTTGGCTAAACGCACAGCCCTTGCATTCACATCCGTCATAACCACATACAACTTGGGGTTTGAGGCTGCCGCAGCGATTCCAACCGCGCCATAGCCACAGCCAATATCCAGAACACAACCAGTATGAGGCAAAACCATGGCCTCGATTAGCAGTCTAGTGCCCACATCAATTTTTCGTTTCGAAAAAACGCTTGAGGCAGTTAAAAACTCGAAGTTTCTGCCGCGGAGGCTAGTTCGAACTAAACCGAACTTTTCTTGGGATTTAGGGGCTGAAGCAAAATAGTGCTCAACGGTTTTGTTGTTTTTGGTCATTGCCGCCACTTTTCCACACTTTCGGGTAAGTACCTCTTGGCATCAACACTCGTGCAAGCGAAGCGACCGCACCATGATTCAAATCCAAAATATCCTGCGTTGAAACAAGCGCCTTAGCCAACGCAATCGCTTCACCTTTCAGGGTGAAAACTGAAACAACCGAACCCTTAACAATACCAGAATCAACTTGCAGCACACCAGGAGCAGTCAAGTTTGCGCCGTGGCAAAGGGCGTCAACAGCTGAGTCGCGGACGATGATTTTAGGTATCTGCATTAGAGCAACTTCCATGGGTTCGATGAATTGGCACAGATAAGAGGGATCTTTTTTTGCTTCGTATTCGCCAAACAGGTAGGCAACATCATGGAGGGTTACTTTTTTGCTGCTAGTCTCAGTGAATGGTCCAGCTCTTGTACGCCGCAACTCCTGCATGTGGCCGCCGACACCGAGGATTTCGCCAATGTCAAAGCAGAGTTTACGGATGTATGTTCCACCTTCACAGCCGACCTTAAAGAGGACGTTCCGTCCATCATGCTCTAGGTAGTCGATGTAGTAGATGCGGCGTGTACGGATTTGGCGTTTAACCGAGGAACGAAGCGGTGGACGTTGGTAAATTTCATCCTCAAACACCTCCAAAACGTGTTTAATTTGGGATTCATGCGCATCGCCATGGAGTTTTAGGACACAAACGTATTCTTTGCCGCTGTAGAGAAGCGCTTGCACCATTTTGGTTGCTTCCTCCAAGGTGATGGGCAAAATTCCTGTGACTTTTGGGTCCAATGTTCCTCCGTGCCCAATTGCTTCTAGGTGCATGATCTTTTTTATCCATGCAGCAACTTCGTGACTTGTGGGTCCCGCGGGTTTGTCGAGGTTTATGGTACCGTATTTGATGTATTCTTTTGCTGAGCGCTCGCTGGGTTTGCAACCGTATTTTGGGTTTGTTTCACCTTCTGCTTTTGTCTTCAATTCCCGTTTGATTTCCCATGGCGGCGTGGTTCTGGGCATTGCTTAGTGTTCTCCTGATAAACGTAAGAAAAAGAAGTTTAGGTAATTAAAGCTTAAAACTACGCAGGTTCAGTCATTTCTTGTAGTTTCCCAGCAGCCTCTAAAGCTGCGGTAACTTCCTCGTCTGATGCACCACGTTTAACCTCAATTTTATCTGGCAGAGGCATAACATGGTTGAGGTTGACTCTTCGCCGTTTTACACCTGTAACATTTTTAGGTCCAGTAACAAGCACAAAACTTTTGTCCATAACGTCGATTACAACGCATTTCTTGCAGCATTCACGGCCTGCATGTTTTACGCATAATCGTCCGACTTCGATAGCGGGCATACTATTATTCTCCTGAAAACCAAATAACTGCAAACCGTACATATAAGCATAACATAATTCTAACGAAAAAACTTTGACTGCGTAGTGAGTTCTCTCAATAGCTCATAACATAAGGGCAAATAGTTCTTTAAAATACAAAAGTTAACATGTAGTTGGGTCAGTGTTTATTGACGATTTCTCACAGCAGTGGCTCGAAGCCGTCGCCTCACATCATCCCCATGTTAATGCTGTCTGTGTAGATTTAATTTTTGCGCCTATATGATACGAGCAGTTATACCCTCATCATCGCTAACATTAAGCTGTATGAAAAGGCATGGGGAGTTTTAGGTGCTCTACTTAAAGGATTGCTGCTAAAGCTAAAGCTTATTCGATTAGTTGATTGAATAAGTCTTGAGTGCGAGCGGAGATGTCTTCTGTCTTGCCGATTTTTACAACCACTGCGTTTGTCAAAGCATTATTCAAGCTGGTCGGTATTGACTGCTTCAGCATGGCTACGTCATCGGGTGTTGTTGAGCCTTGCCCACTGCCGAAAACGCCCAGTTTGGTTCCTTGACTAATGATCAAAGAGTTCAGGGCATCTTTCACCGAGGAGGTTAAAGAACCAGCGTAAACTGGTCCGCCGACAACTATAATGTCAAAGGCAGTGTGAGAGACAGCGGAGTTTTTTATCCCAGCCAAAGTCACGGTGTAACCTTGTTCTTGGAGGACACTGACCACTTTTTGGGCAACGTTTTTTGTGTCTCCAGACAAGCCAGGATCATAGGCAACCAACGCGTTTCCTACGGAGTGCCCAGTTGGTGTTAGTGTTTGTGAGCCTGTTGCGGTAAGGGAGGCAACGTCAAGGAAAATGACCGCGCCAAAACCCACAACAATGATTATGATGGGGCGGCAAATACAGCTATGATTATTTTGAATATTTTTCGCATTTTTCAAGCCTCTTTTTGGGAATTGTATTTTTTGGGTTTTGAATAAAAGCTTTGTCGCTTCAAAACGTTTATTATGTGTAGAAAAAACATTTCGTGGCGCTGGTTTTTTCCAAGGAAGCAAGTTGGTATTAACGTCATTTGACGAATCTAAATGCTTAAACCACACAAAGGATAGGAATACTTCACTGCGTCTTATGTGGAGGTGAAACGAAGATATGATATTTGAAGAAGAAGAGGAATGGGAAGAAGGCGAAGACGAAGAATGGGAAGAGGAAGAATGGTAAAAGCCAAATCAACAGTGAAATTTTTCTTTTTAACATAATTTCTTCATCTTTCAGTGGAGAGCAAGTTCTCTCAAAGGCAAGAGATTTTTCTGTTTTCTTTTTTCTCCAGGTTTACCTTTATAACTTAGTTGTTTGAATCATTAAACGACACTCACTATGACGCGGATTGCTGTACTAAACGAAGACAAATGCAAAGTCAAAAAATGTAACTCACTTTGCGTTGGCTTCTGCCCAATGGTACGCAGCAGAGTGGAAGCCATCAAAATAGAAGGCAACAAAGCCGTCATCTCTGAAACCCTCTGTAGCGGCTGCGGCATCTGCGTCAAAAAATGCCCCTTCAAAGCCATCAGCATAGTCAACTTACCTGATGAACTTGAAAAAGACTGCAGTCACCGCTTCAGCGAAAACAGCTTCAAACTTTTCCGTCTGCCAATGCCCTCGCCTGGGACAGTTTTGGGGTTACTTGGTCAAAACGGAATTGGAAAAAGCACCACGCTTAAGGTTTTTTCAGGCGAAATCAAACCAAACTTGGGCAGGTTCAATGACCCTCCTGATTGGCCAGAAATCATCCAGTACTACCGAGGCTCAAGCCTGCAGGATTACTTCCAGAAGTTCAGCCAAAAACAACTCAAAGTCAGCAGCAAACCCCAATATGTCGACAAAATCCCCAAAGCTGTAACGGGAAAAGCAGGCGATTTGCTTGAGAAGGTTGATGAACGAAAGCAGGTTGACACTATCGCTGAAGAGTTGGAGCTGAAAAAGATCTGGGACCGCCCCCTTGAGGTGCTAAGCGGTGGGGAGTTGCAGCGTGTGGCGGTTGCGGCTGCACTTAACCGTGAGGCTGATGTTTACCTTTTTGATGAGCCCTCTAGCTATTTGGATGTTAAACAGCGACTCATTGTTGCCCGAGCTATCCGCAGTTTAAAGGAGCAGCAGAAAACTATCATCGTTGCTGAGCACGATTTGGCAATTATTGATTACCTTTCTGACCAAATTTGCGTCTTTTACGGGGAACCGAGCGTCTACGGTGTCGTTAGTCATGTGCATGGCGTGCGCACGGGCATCAACATTTACCTGCAAGGTTACATTCCTGATGAGAATATCATGTTCCGAAAAGAAGCCATCATGTTCCATGAAAAACCACCTACCGCAGGAGCCCTCGTTGGCGAGACGCTGCTTAAGTGGGACCACATGGAAAAAACCTTCAAGGGCTTCAAGCTTGCCATTGAGCCAGGAGAGATTCGGACAGGCGAAATTATCGGCATACTTGGACCCAACGGGATTGGGAAAACCACGTTTGTTAAAATTCTTGCGGGAATGGAAGAAACCGACGATAAACGACAACTTGGCAAGCTTACAGTCAGCTACAAGCCCCAATACATCGCCCCCGACTACGAAGGCACAGTTCAGGAGCTTTTGATGAGCGTTGCCAGAGACAACTTCATATCCAGCTGGTACAAAACTGAAATCGCCCAGCCCCTGCGGCTACAGGTGCTCATGGACCGCAATGTCATGGAACTCAGTGGAGGCGAACTGCAAAAAGTCGCCATAGCCTCGTGTCTTAGTCGCAAACCTGACCTGTTTTTGCTTGACGAACCAAGCGCCTACCTTGACGTTGAAGAACGCTTAAACGTGGCTAAAACGTTGCGGCGGGTTGTGGAAGCCCACGGCATCCCAGCGTTTGTGGTTGAACACGACGTAGTCACTCAGGACTTTATCGCTGACCGCCTGATGGTTTTTAACGGTGAGCCAGGCGCCACTGGGTTGGCGCAGCCACCCACCAGCCTTCGTGGAGGCATGAACATGTTCCTCAAAGAAATGGACATAACATTCCGCCGCGACTCTACGACGCTACGTCCACGTGTCAACAAGGAAGGCAGCCAGATGGATAAGTTCCAAAAGGACATGGGTGAATACTACTACACAAAAGTCAGCAAAGAAAAAGAGGAAAGCGACGATCCAAAGAAAAAACCCAAAAAATAATCCTGCTTGGTCGGCTTGGAGTTTTAGGTTAATCATAAGTAAACGCTAAAAGTCTTGGTCACCAATCTGTTTTGGGTTGGAGGAAGCCTCTTGCCACCTGCAATAGTTAAAAGTGTCTGTGACCTGATTTACTGGCAATACGCAAAAATAATCGCCCAATCCGCGGGCATAGGAAAAAAAGACTACGGCTTTGTCATGAACCGCTTCAAGCAGCTAAGGCAAGGCGAGATTTTCTGGAACGAAATCCGCGAATACGTTAAAGAAAGGGGATCCTCCAGCGTTTGCATCTTCTGCGGAGCCAAAGCAAACTTAACCCTTGAACATTTGTTACCTCAAAAATATAATGGTCCCAACATCGAGAAAAACCTCGTGTGGATATGCAAAAGCTGCAACTCCAGTAAAGGAGCTAGACGACTCTATGAGCATTTTGCTATCCGATCGGGGGTTGAGGCAGCCAAATATGATGTTCCACGCATAGCTGAAGGGAAATACCTCAAACTGGCATTTGAAACCCTAAAAGAAAACAATATGCTGGAGGTCACTCAAACTCAGCTGCCAAGTCTTGTCTGCCCGCGATGCGATTTAAAACCGCTTTGCATTAAACAGGACACGGAAGGCAAGTTGTCGCCCTTCTGCATTGACGGCATCCTTACACTTTGCTTCAAAGACACTTAAAGGCTGCCAGCCCAAAACGGGATCTTCTTACGCATCATCGTCACGTATTCCCGCAGTACGTCTTGCTCTTCCGCCGTCAAATCATCCAAGTGTGACCCAAGCAGGCTTTTGGCGTCATTTTCAGGCACCTTCACAAACAAGACATCCCGCTCAAACACGTGCCTGCCCGCGATGGCTTTATCCATAGAAATTGCCACCTGCATGCCCACTTTGGCTTCTCCGATTGCTTTACCCTGGTCTTGAATCTGCTGCACTTCCCCCAAATCCGACCCGTCCTCCAAGCGGATAAGTGAAACTTTGGGTTTTAGTCTGCCACTCAGAATTTCTACGCCGAAAACCGCAGGTTTAGCGCGACGGAAAACGCAGTTAGGCAGCACAGTGATTTTGCCTGGTTTGGTGAGAGCTTCAAATTCGGCTTCGCTTTTTGCTTCCCGTTTCTCTTTAACCCACTTCAAATAATTGTCTATCAGGTTGTAGATAATGGGGTCGCGGAAGATTTTAACGCCGTTGGCTTCAGCTTCAGCCTCTGCGTCTGGCAATACTTTTACGCCGAACGCCAAAATCGCCCCAACCAAAGGGTCTCGCTCTTTAACTACGGAGGCTTCGATAGCGTCGCGTTTGCTTATGTCACCTATGTCGGCGATGCGGACTTGAACATTGTTGGCTTTGAGGATTTCTGCCATTGCTTCCAAGGAGCCCAGGGTGTCGGCTTTTGCGATTACACCATCGATTTCGGTGGTTATTCGGATTCTGCCTACTTCCTCGGTGATGAGACGGCAGTATTTGGCTATGCCTTCGTTTGGCGGCACCGCAAACAAGGGTGCACCAGCCAAAGCTTTTTCAAGCCCTGGAGCCACAACCTTAACCCCCGCCGAAGCAAAAACGCAGTCGACACTAGTGAATTTGTCACGTGGGTCGCGCATTTCATCTAGTGGTTTTGGCACAAGAATTGTTCTGACACGTGCGGAGATAGGGCCTTCTTTGCCGCCGACCACAATCAAATCGTCTTTGTGCAGTGTGCCATCGTAAATAATCGTGTTAAGCGTCAAACCCAAGCCAGGTTCTTCTTTAACCTCTAAAATTGAGCCCTTCGCCGCGCCTTCGGTGGTTTGGAGGCGTTTTTTGAGGAACTGCTGGGTCAACCCAACCAGAACCATGACAAGTTCCGCTAAGCCTTCGCCTGTTTTGGCGCTGGTAGGCACCAATGCGACGTTTATGGTGAAGTCACGGATGTGGTCAAAGCGGTCTGTTTTGAAGCTGAGGCGGCTAAAGTCGCCCATAACTTGGTAGAGGCGGTTGTCCAATTCTTCCCGCACAAAGCTGGATTGAGCCGCATATGATTTGTGGAATGGCATATTG
>JBJKPJ010000256.1:0-3048 GCA_046706605.1 Bathyarchaeia archaeon
GTCAAACAAAAACGGCTACAAGTTGTCGTTGCCTAACCAATCCTTTTTAGGGAAACCTTCAGGAGCATTTCAAAGTTTCTGCGGGTTCGCACTTTTTTGTATTCCTTTAATGCTGTAACAAGTTTAATCTTATCTCGCGCTCCCAGATTTTGGGTAATTAGTTTTTTTGCTTCGCTGTTTCCTTGAAACAGGTACTGACAGACGGCGGTGACGTTGGCGACTTTACGCTGAGTACTTGCGGTTTCAAAATCCACAATAAACGGGCGGTTCGCTTTGTCAACAAGCAGATGTTTGGGTGCTTTGCTAAGTTCGCCATGGTCTAACCTAGCCTCATCCAGCCGCCAGCACTGCTCCAAAACATCCTTTAAAACTCCGCTGACAACCGCCGTATCGCTTTGGGTTTCTAGCCACGCTTCAAACAAATCGCCCTCCACCAACTGCATCAACAAAAAATCCTTGCTTACTGCCAAAAACTTGGGACCCACCCCGACGCTGTTGGCTTTTTGAAGCAATTCGGCTTCATGCTGAAGGCTTTCTCGATCAGCGTCACTGCGGCGCATCTTCAACGCCAGCCGCTCCCCCTCGACGTGTGCTATGGCAACGATGCCGACGTAACCTTTGCCGACGACGGATAGTTTGAAAGCTGAGGATTTGCCTGAAAACTCCACGGCTTGAACATTTAACTTTTGCAGCTGCGCTGCTCTGTTTTCTATTTCAGCGGTAGATGCTTTTGGGTAGCAGACTACCGAAGCGTAGGGCTCCTCAGCAATGGCGTCTACTGTTACTGTTAGGGGCGGCTTCAATTAGATCCTCTATCGGGATATGGCGGGTTTGTTAATTAAAGCTTAAGTGGCGTTTTATCAAATTATTGGGCAGTGGTCAGGTAAGATGCCAAGGAAGCGGTACATTGAGGTTTCCTGCGGGGTTTAGGTGCTTTGGCAATTGGAAACTACCAGTTGTAGGTTTCATCTTAGTTTACGTCTTGCTGGTTATATTTAACCTCAGCCGAATACCCCTGCAATGGGATGAGGTGAACCATTTCAACGGCGCCTTACTTTTGCTCAGAGGCGACCTCGCAGGTTATGCTGCCTTAAACTCTTTTTATCCGCCTCTCTACAACCTCGCTACCACCGTCTACTTCGCCGCTTTAGGTGCAAGCGTGATGGCTAGCAGGTTGGTTTCGGTGACGTTTTCGGTTCTTTCTATTTGGCTGGTTTATAAAATCGCCAAAGATATGTACGGCTCCAAAACTGCCGTGCTTTCTGCTATTCTGTTTGGGGTGATGCCTGGCATTGTATGGTTATCAAGCATGGCGTTTATCGAAACTATGCTAATTTCTGTTTTCATGTTATGTATGCTTTGGTTTTTTAGGTGGCTGCAAACTAATCGTCAACGCTACTTGACTCTTAGCATTGCTGCCCTTGCCATTGGCGTTTTGGTTAAGTACCAAATTATCGTCATAGCCCCAATTGTTATGGTCGCAAGCGCTCTTGCGCTGGGCAAAACCAGCCGTTTCAAGGAACAGGCAGATTTATTTGTTCACTCTAAGCGGCTGTGGTTGGGCGTTTTGCTGCTTTCGCTGGCAGTAGCTTTACTGATTGCCCTGTATTTTTCAGGGGTCTTTTCTGTTTGGATTTATGCGCTAGACTTCGGCAACGCAGGGCAAGCATGGTACAGCAACCGCTTCTGGCAGCCGATATTTTACCTCATCGAAATGGTCTCACCCTACCACAATGTGCACCCAATCTCGCCCTTTCTTTATCTGTTAGGATTCGCTGGATTGACGTTTTTAGTGTTTAGACGAAAGCCAGCCGACAGGTTTATGCTGGTTTGGTTTTTAACAGTGTTTGTTGTGTTTACATTGATACCTAATCGGCAGTGGCGTTATGTTACTCCGATGTTTTCTGTGCTTGCGATTTCGGCTTCCGCCTTGGTTGTGTCTGGCGCTGGCTGGATGCAGAAGATTTGGCAATCAGCAAAAAGCAGCGTAAACCGTAAGCGCATAGCCAAGTTTTTGGCGGCGGCTCTACTGGTAATCACCGCCACAGGCGTTTTCTATAGCTGCATAGACGCCTACAGCTGGACAGCGCAGGGGCAGCTTCAAATTCCCATCGCAGAAGCCACCGTTTACGCTGCATCAATAACGCAGGCAAACCAGTCTATCCTTGTGCTGTGTCCCTATAATCTTTTCAACCGTGACATGGTCTGGTTTTACCTTAACGATAAAAGCCCCCGCCAGACCCCTGTCTACCAGTATCCTCAGTTGGCAGTAGACGCCTACACCCTCCACTTTAGTACTGATGAACTCATAAATTTCTGCGTAGCCAACAATACAGGTGCGGTTATGCTCTACGAATACGGCGGAACCATAGCCTACTATGGTAGCAGCCTCACTGAGCAAGGAGTCATGGGAATTTTGAATGCAACAGACCGATTCACGTTGCAAGCTACCTTCGGCGATGCGCCTTACCGCATTCTGGTAATGTCTTTCCATTGAGAACACATAAAAAGGGTAATATGGACAATTGAGGCTATCAATAGCCTGATCGTTGATGCCACGCTTTAAGCATATCACTCAAATCCAGCAGTTAATGCACCAAAAAACAGCCCTCCGAAACATAGGTATAATCGCCCACATCGATCACGGCAAAACCACCTTAGCGGATTCACTTTTGGCTGGGGCAGGGTTGCTGTCGTCGCAGATGGCGGGTATGGCAAGGGTGCTGGATTATCTTGAGGAGGAGCAGAAGCGGAAAATAACCATAAAAACCGCCAACATCAGCCTACTTATCCAAAACCAAGGCAATCCCTAGGTGATTAACTTGGTCGATACACCTGGGCATGTGGATTTCACAGGCAAAGTTACCCGCGCCCTACGCGTCATCGACGGTGCAGTTGTGGTGGTGGATGCGGTGGAGGAGATTATGGCTCAAACCGAAATCGTAACCCGCCAAGCCCTCGAAGAACGCGTCCATCCCGTCTTGTTCATAAACAAAGTTGATCGCCTAATAAACGAGCTACAGTTGTCTGAGGAACAGATTCAGAAAA
>JBJKPJ010000257.1:0-18994 GCA_046706605.1 Bathyarchaeia archaeon
CATGAAGGCGACTGCGATAATTGCGAACAAATTGATGAGTGCAAAGCTATCTTAATTGCAGAAGCCAACGATAGACACATTGACCTTCCAGATTGCAATTCACTGTCTCCCTCGCAGTTGGCTGATAAATTTTTTGCAAAGATCACAGGTGAGCGCCAATGAATTTGGTGAAAAAATTAAAACAATGGTGTCCCCAACCGAAAGCGCCTATTGCAGTTAAAGCTCACAAGCTATCTGCACCTATTATTGCCTTTGTTGTCATCGCTGAAATAATACTGCTTTTGGTTGCGCCATTAGCATATTTTGCACTGTTGGTGCCAAAGCCAGAAATAAAACTATTTCAAACCTATCCATTGACTGATAGCCAAATAAAGGAAGCTTGGCCAAATCTTCCAAGCGCACAACAAATCGTAAACAATGGCCTCTACTCAATCATTAACACTAATAATTATATTATTTTGTCAAATTCGACAGCCAACAAAATCTATCTACAGACTCCACCTCATTGGTGGGACAATTCGTCATCAACCACGGTTATTCAAAATGAAACACTGACAAACTCTCCCGATATGTTACTGGGTGGCATAGTCCCTGTCACTTACCATATTTGGTTACAATTAAACGCCACAATGTGGATTGGAGTCCCTCAGACCTATCTCAATAATAGTGGTCATCCGCCAACGATACCATCAGAAACTAACAACGGCTTCTTAGGAACGAACATGCCAGCGACCTATGTAGTTGTAGCAATAGCCACTATTTCGGTAACGATAGTTGCGAGTGTGCGCTATCTGATTTCCACACGGCAAAGAATGAAACAACAACTAAACTTCAACAGGTAATTATTTCCTATTTCGTAACAGAAAATCGTCCCCGCTCGCTGGTCTCAGCGAGGTTCAAATGTAAAATGGGCTTAACATCAGAAAGGTCACAGTAATCTACCAAAGACTTAGCCTCGATTCTTCATAAAATAGCCCCACCAGAAATCACTTAAAAGCAGTCTTGCGAAAAAATCACCAGCAAAAAATAATGGTTAAAAAATCAAGGTTAAAAATATCCCCCAATGTTTTATAAAGCTATCCTCAAGATATTGAAACTCAATAGGTCAAGAAACGTTGACTCGTTTTAGTAAAGGAAGCTTTACGAATAGCCTTTTATCTCTTAAAAGTAGTAAATAAAAAACTATGAATAAGATAAGTAGAAGTTTTGCATCGATTCTTGTTTTACTTATACTTATTTCAAGCCTAAGTGTGCTTGTGAATAATTCTGTCTATGTTCAATCGACTGTAACTGAACCAGCTAATCAATGGCAGAAGGATTATGGCGTTGCTGGTCCTAATGGCTATGACGATACCAATGTCGAATATGCATCTAACGTTATTCAAACCAGCGATGGAGGATATGCCTTTATGAGTTTAGGTTGGTCTTATCAATTTACTTTTTTCCCATCGACCGTCTTCAAAGTTGATTCTATAGGCAAACTGCAATGGCAAAAAACTATTGAACTCTTTCAAGCATCAGTCATCATCCAAACAGACGATGAAGGGTTCGAAATATCAGGTTATTGGGATACTTACGGAACAACTTACGAATTAACTCCAACTTTGATTAAGTTAGATTCCAACGGTGATATTCAATGGTCTGAAAACTATTCAAAAATTCCAGATTTTGGAATCAACTATACAACGGTTCAAACTAGCGATGGCGGATTCGCCTATAATAGTCCCTTCTACGACAGACCTAACACCTCTGGAACCATTACTAAGACTGATTCAAATAACAATACACAATGGGTCAAAAGTTTGACATACACAAGTATTGATGGGACAGGTGCAATTTCGTTGTCTTCCGTGATTGAAACATCTGACGGAGCACTTGCCATCTTGGGCGTTGGATACAACTTGTTTGATAACCCGCGCACAGGAAGAATCTACCTAACCAAGACAGAACCTTTCTTGCCATTACCTTCTCCAACACAATTACCTACTCCGATGCCAACAACTACTATCCCAGAGTTATCGTGGTTTGTAATTGTACCTTTGCTTTTATCATTGTTCACTGTTGTTGTGATAGTACGGCATCGAAAAAGCCATCAGGTCAAGAAATCAAGCAAGCCCCCGACTTCTTTATGATTTCAGAAACTTGTTCTTGTGTGTCTTTTACGGCTAAATGCATATACGGATTAGCCTTCTTTTCTTTTTGCTTTAAGTATTGCAATCACCGTTGTGGGTTCATGATTTTTGTGTTTTTAGAAAGTCCTAATGATATGCATTTGACGGATTAACGTGAATTTAAGATACCTGATTGTTTGCTTTATGGGGTGAGGTGTGGGTGTACACAAATTAGTACACTTACCCAAAATAGAACGTTAAAATAACTGTTTTTATTTGTGAGTGATAGCTACTTAGCAGGTCAGTTTGACTTTGATTGGACAAAAAACCAAAATGGCGATTGCAGTTGTGCTTGCTGTATTCTCAGCGTTTCTGTTGTTGGGTTTAAGTTATGCTGTTTTTCCTGATGAGCCATCTCAACCTTTGCCTGGTCCAACTGGTAACCCCGAATCTTTGTTAAGTCAGGTAATTTGGGTTATTCAGTGGGTTGGTTTTGCCGCAGTTGTTGCGTTAGTGATTGTTGTTGCCATTTTGTTGGTTCATCGAGTTATAACTAGAAAACAGAAACAACTACCACTATAAACGTTGAATCTGCAGTTTCATGTACTAACCTTTCAGTTAGGTGTCCTAAAGTATAGGATTATGAATTATATCCTGAATCTGATGTCATAACTCTTTAATGAGTTGGGGGAACAGGGCATGCAAACAATCTTAGAGAAAACTAACCAAATAATGTTTTACTCTACCAACAACATTAGCCGACGTCTTCAAAGATTTATGCCCAATAACAACTGAAACCACTGATACCATACATACTCGCAGTAACTTTGAAACTATTTTGAAACTCAAACCATAGACATCGACAACAACTTGTGAGGAGCAACATCGTTGGCAAGACGGCACAAAGAAACCACGCTTGAGGTTTTTAGTGGTCGCCAAGCCAAACTAAATTTCATAATCTTCTCAATTCTTTCATCAAAAAAGCATCTGACCAGTTATGATACTTACTTAGAAATCCGAAGCATCAAAGGATTTAGGCACACAAAAAGGCAATGCATCGATAGACGACTAAAAATGCTCTGCCAGCAAGGCTGGCTAGACAAAGACGGCGTAAGAATAGCCAAAGCTCATTTTCCATCACCACTCTACAAGTTAAGTATCCGCGCTCAAGCAGCCCTTTCTTTGAAGAAAGTGGATTTAAACGACTTTCTACAAACCGCGCCCGAAGTCAACCTGCAAATGCTCATCAAAGCCATTGTAACCAGCCGCCAAGATACGTCACTTTGAAGACCCTTCCAAAGTGATGAGCACTTTGCGTCGATGGATAGTTTTTACGTCTAGCCTGCAAGACCTGCAAGGTGAACACATTGGTTAACATAATTGATGACTGGGATGTTTTAACTCGGTATGCAAAAGAAAAATTAGGCTTTTATCAACTTCGTGAGGACGACGGAAAATTCGAGGTACGGGTGCAAACTGGCCGCGTAGGCTTTAAAAAATCCTTCGAGAACGGCAACGATGAGCAGTTAACTAAGATTTTGGATTTCTGCAGAAAGCAAGGCTACATCCAAATTGTCGAAAACATTCGAGCCGACCAATTCTTCAAGTAATCTGGGGGAAGAGTTGTTGCGTAAGCGTTTGGATCGCAAGTGCTGCGTAGTCTGTGGGAAGCCTCCTGTTGGGTTCACTGGCTATGTTTTCTATCAAAGCGGCAAAACACGACTTTATGCGCCTTTTTGCAAAGAGCATTTGGCTTTGGCGCCAAACTATGCTAATCCCATTTTTGAAAACCAAAAAGCGCTTGAACTGTTCAAACGGATGTTTCCTAAAACCTACTACGAGGACGTCAAAGACAAGCCGGTCTTGTTTTTTGACACACATAAAAATGCAAAATAGCGACGAGGTGGGAGGGAATGGCTGAGCTTACATCAAATGCATCAACCCCCGATGTCATGTTTGGCACCAAAGCCGGTTGCAAAAATTGTAAGTTGGAGTCCGCACAGTTCTCCACCGGCATAAGCCCCCTAAACCCACTTGTCTACGTACGCTACAGAGATCATGTTCTCTATAATCGTAGTTCGGCTCTGACAATGCAGCCCCAGACAAGAGAAGCCATCGGCTGGCTGATCTACGAATGCGAACTGTACGTCATTTTGTCTTGGGATCGGGATGCTGATCCGCCTACACTTCATGGCGGTGACCCTAAAGCCTCGGGTTTGGTTTTGCTGAGAAGTGATATTTTGGATTTTCAGCAACTGAAAATCTGTCCGGTACCGTTACAAAATAATTCAAACTGGCATTTAAATTCCAAACAGCCTATACAAAAAAGCGAGTATGCGTTCCGACCAACGGAGCGAAAAACTCACTCCAAAAGGAGACAACAGATTTGATACAGCGACCTACAACTTTAGCTCCCGCTATAACCCGAAACCGCCAACTTTCATTGGATGAACTAAAAAGCCTCAACCTGCCCCTCAAATTCCAAGGCAACCTCGTCGTCATCGAAAGAAGCTTAAACGATTGGAAACTCAAAAAACCCATAGCCATAGAGCTCAACAAAATCTTGGCTGCCAAAGAAAAAGGACTAGTAAACTACATCATTGCCAGTTTCATCAGTGACCGCCCCGCTCTTCTGCCATTTGTATTTGACAATCAAAGTGTAATCAAAATGGCAAGACATCTCTTACGTCACTACAGTGGAAGCAACAAAAGCTGCCTCATCTACACAGTTAACGTCTACAAATACTCCAACTGGATGGGTTACTCACCCGACCAAATCATAGCTGACCTCAAACCAGTCGGAAACATACCTGACCCACAACGAGTCCAGAACCACATTGGATACCTCAACGACTATTTAGCACAGCTGCAAGACGACGGACTAAAACCAGGAGGCGTGGAAAACTACATCAAAGCCGTAAAAACCTTCTACCGCGTTAACGGCGTAAAAATTGAACTCACCGAACCCATAAGCCGACGTGTCACCTACAAAGACCGAGCACCCAAACCTGAAGAACTCGCAACAATGCTGGACTTAACTGATCTACGCGGTAAAGTTATCGTTTCATGCTTTGCGTTAGGCGGTTTTCGAGAAGAAACCTTTTCAAAACTGCTCTACCGCCACGTCAAAGAAGACCTAGAAGCAGGCACAGTTCCCGTTCACGTACATGTGGAAATCGAAATTACCAAAGGCAAATACCACGACTACGACACCTTCCTAGGCGCCGAAGCTGTCTACTACCTAAAACTATACCTAGAGCAACGCAGAAAAGGCACAAGAAAGCTTTCGCCCGAACTCATAGCTGATGACTCACCGCTAATCCGTGATGAAACACGCCGAACACCCAAAGGCATAAGCACAAAACAGCTCCGCAAAATCGTACACGACCTCTACGTAAAAGCAGGCTTTATCAAGCTCAACAAAACTGGCGGCATGTATGATCTGCGAACTCATAGCATCCGCAAATACTTCAAAACACAGCTTATCGCTCTTGGCGTTCAAGACGACTACGTTGACTACTTTATGGGCCACACAGTTGACACCTACCATGACATCCAAAGCTTGGGCATAGACAAACTACGCGCCATCTACGCTGCGGCAGGCTTAGCTATAAGAAGAAAAACGGCACTTAGCAAAATCGACACCATAAAAGAGATGATACGCGCCCTAGGCGAAAACCCCGAGCAACTGCTAACGCGTGAGGCATTTTCCAGAGGCAACATAACCGAGCAAACACTTGAAGACCACCAAGTCGGCGTGCTTAGTGGGGAGTTAAAAAAGTTGATCCGCCAGTCGGCGGACAGTACAAATGCTTATCGGGACTGGTGCTACGGGCAGGATTCGAACCTGCGAACCCCTGCGGGAAAGGATTTCCCACGGCGCCTTGGTCAAAGCGCGATCTTGAGTCCTTAGCGGAACACATACTTTTGGCACATGTTCTTTCACCTTTGACCTGGCTTGGTTACCGTAGCCCACGCTGGGATAGAAGACTGTCTGCTTCGCCTTATTAATAATTTCCCACCAGCCACCAACCTATTTGAAGCCAATAGGCTGGAAAACTGTTAATTTGCTGCTTTTGTTTTACCGCAAAAGTAAAAACCCCCGATAGCCGATAGATAGTAAGATGCCCACCAACCACAAAGTAATCCTTGGTAACAGCCAGCAGATGCCTGAAGTCCAAGACGCCAGTGTCCATTTGATGGTGACTTCGCCACCTTATCCCATGATAGCTATGTGGGACGAGGTTTTCTGCCGGGCTGACTCAAAAATTGCTGCGCTATGGCAAAAAATTGACGGCGACGGCTCAGTTGCTAGGCAAATCTACGATGCCATGCATAATTATCTGGCAAAAGTGTGGGCTGAAACTTACCGTGTCCTCGTGGACGGCGGGATCGCAGCCATCAACATAGGTGATGCCACCCGTAGTGTAGGCGGCAAATTCCAGCTTTTCCCCAACCATAGCCGCATAATCGAAATCTGCGAAAAAATCGGCTATACCACTCTACCCTATGTCCTCTGGAAAAAACCCACCACCAAACCCAAATACAAAGGCAAAGGCGCCTTTCTGGGCTCGGGTTTTCTACCACCCAACGCTTATGTTACTTTGGACTGCGAGTTTATTCTGCTATTTCGCAAGGGGAATTTGAGGAAGTTTCCGCCCCACGACAAACTCCGCTATGAGAGCCAATTTACAAAGGCTCAGCGGGATTTGTGGTTTAGCCAAATCTGGGCTCTCAAGGGCATACGGCAAACCATAACTGAGATGGAGCGGCGGACAGCAGCTTACCCAGACGAAATTGCAGAGCGCCTTATCAAAATGTTTAGCGTAAAAGGCGATGTGGTTTTGGATCCGTTTTTGGGTTCAGCCACAACAACCAAAGTTGCCATGCAGACGGAGCGTAGCAGCGTCGGCTATGAAGTGAATTCAAACCTGCAGCCAGTGATAACCAGAAAACTGGAAGGATTGCTTGAGTGCGGGTCTGGTTTGGAGATAATTCGGCGCTACAGTTAGTTTCTGTTTCTTCCGAGTTTTGTACCAAAATAAGACAACTGTGGCACATACCGTTGCACCTATAATGTAAGTGGCGGCAACGGTTGAGGCGCCGAGAAGTGGTTGGGTGGGGTTGATGCCTTGGACGGTTGCGTTGTTGGGGTAGCCGCGGCTTTCCCAGTAACCCAGATAGCTGGAGTCATTTGAGACATTGATTTCTGTTATCCACTCTATCCATTTATATCCGTACTGATTTTTAGCAACCAAAAAGAAGGGCCAACCCGTCTGCGGCGTGAGGGTGAGGTTGTTTATTTTGTAGGCTATCATGATGTTGTTTTGTTTCACATAGTCTATTGGAAGTGAGGTTGAGTAGCCGTCGGCGGCCAAGAAAATCAGTGTGTTTGCATTTTGGCTAACGCCTAATGGGTGCAAGAGCTCCGTTATAGGGACTCCTTGCCAGAGCAATGTGACGCTCCAGCCTTCCACGCACGGTAGAGTTGCCACTTGCAGGGTTGAGTTAAAGTTGCCAACAACTTGGTTGTATGTGTAGTTTGTGGGGTTGTTTACCATGCCGGTTATGGATAATTTGTAGGTTGCTTTGTCTAAGGTTTGGGCTCCTTTTATGGCAACGTCGGGGTGCTCAATTAGGTACTGAATATAGGTGCTGACTAATGTGAGGTTCTGCCCTTGATACTGGGTTACTTCGTCTGGGAAAACGTAGGGGGTGGGTGTTGACATATGCTGGGTTGTTGGGCTGGGGGTTCCGCTTGAGGTTGCGATGCTAGTGGAAGTAGGGTTCGGGGAGTTTTGGCTTGGAAGCGGCGTGAGCGTTGGCGTTGTGGAAGGGTTTGTGCTTGGCGAGGGGTGGTTTTGGACAAGAACAACTGCGGAAACAATCAGAATAACAACTATTAGCAATGAAATGAGTGCAGTTTTTTTATGTTGACTGAGAACTTGCATCTGTGTTTTCAGTATTGAACCCTGTCGTATTTAATGGTGGTGCAATCCTGCTAGTGGCAGCCGCCTTTTTTGAGGTAGCAGATTGGCGTGGGAATGTGGGGAAATTGGGTTTTGGACAAAATTGGTTTGTTAAACTTCTTTTCAAGCGTGCCTGTTTGGTTTTGTGCTTTTTGAGGCGTTTTTTAATCCTTTTTTGGGTTTCGCACCCTGCAACGCATCTTTATGCAGGTTTTTTCAAGTTGGTGCTCCACGAAACTTTAGCAAACCTTATCTTATCGTGCATCTTTAATGATAAGGTTTATTAGTGTGCTATGGAGCATGTGTTTGTGCTCTTAGAAAATTTAGGGGACATGTTCAAAATCTTTTTCGAGTTGGGTAAAACCATTCTCGGAGGAATTGAAAGGTTGAAAAAACAGGTTGGCAAAAACTCACAATCATCATTTCACTTTAAATTTATGGGAGAACTGAAAAATTGACTGTTATCCAAAAAGAAGATATCCATGATCTTTTGAAAGCTTTCTTCGCGGAGAAAGGACTAGTTCGACAGCACCTTGACAGCTACAACGAATTCATCGACCACGGGCTCCAAGAAGTCGTGGACGAAGTAGCTGAAATCCCAATCGAAGTTCCCGAGAACCCCTACAAAGTTAAGCTGGGGCAAATCTGGGTTATTGACCCCCAAAGCAGAATCACCGGTCCCTACGCTACAGAAGTGGATGGGACAAAACATGAAATTTACCCCATGGAGGCCCGACTACGCAACCTAGCTTATTCCGCTCCCATCGCGCTGGAAATGACTCCTGTTGTTGACGGTAGAGAGCAAGACACGGAACTTGTCTACATCGGTAACATCCCTGTCATGCTCAAGAGCAAACTTTGCTTCCTAAGCCAACTAAGTAAAGAAGAGCTCATCGCCGCTGGAGAAGACCCTGACGATCCAGGCGGATATTTTGTCGTAAACGGCTCTGAACGTGTTATCGTAGCCATGGAGGACTTGGCACCCAACCGCGTAATAGTAGACATCGACGAAAAAGGCACAAGCCCCGTTTACCAAGCAAAAATCTTCTCAACCACCGTGGGTTTCCGCGCCAGAATTGAACTTAAACTCAAATCAGATGACGCAATCTACGTCACCATGCCCGGCGTCCCAACAGAAATCCCCTTCGTAGTTATCATGCGTGCGCTTTCGATGGAGAAAGACAAAGACATCGCCGAAGCAGTCTCATTGGACAGCGACCTCCAAACCCAACTCGGAGCTTCTTTTGAGAAAGCCATCGGCATAGACACTCCAAGCGATGCAATCCTATTTATCGGCAACCCCGTTGCCCACGGACAAGTCGAAGAATACAGGCTTCAAAAAGCCGAAACCGCCATTGACAAAAACTTCCTGCCCCACCTTGGCAGAAGCGACAAAAACCGCCGCGAAAAAGCCATATTCCTTGGCGAAATGGCATACCGCGTCATCCAACTCAAAATGGACAGACGTCAACCTGACGACAAAGACCACTTCAAAAACAAACGTCTACGACTCGGTGGACCCTTGTTGGCTGACCTTTTTCGTGTTTCATTCCGCAACTTAACACGCGACATCAAATACCAGCTTGAACGCATCGGCGTTAAAGGCCCTATCATTACGGTGTCGGCGGCTGTGCGTCCAGGTATCATCACAGAACGCTTCCAGCACGCGCTTGCAACTGGTAACTGGGGGAGAGGCAGAGTTGGAATCACCCAACTGCTTGACCGAACAAACTACATCTCAACTCTAAGCCACTTGCGAAGGCTCCAGTCCCCCCTTAGCAGAAGTCAACCTAACTTCGAAGCCCGAGACTTGCACCCAACTCACTGGGGAAGATTGTGCCCCAACGAAACCCCTGAAGGCTCAAACTGTGGCCTCGTAAAGAACCTCGCACTTTCCGCATCCATTGCGGTAGGTGTAAACCCAGACAAAATCAAGCAGCTGCTCTTTGAAATGGGCACAGTGCCAGCTTACGAAGCTAGCATTGATCTGCGTATTTCAGGCGCAAAAGTTTTCGTCGACGGCAACATAATCGGCTATTGCAATAACCCACAGGAAATGGTGCAGACTTTTCGTCAGAAACGCCGCTCAGGAGAAATCTCGACTGAAGTTAACGTAACCTACTTCTCTAAAGACCAAACTGAAACCGAGGAAGTACATGCCAACTGTGACGAAGGAAGAGTCCGCCGCCCACTTATTATTGCGGAAAATGGCGTGCCAAAACTTGGTTCAAAACATTTTGAGAAGATTGGACTTGGCGAATGGAACTGGGAAGACCTAATCAAAAACGGGTTAGTTGAATACTTGGATGCAGAAGAAGAAGAAAACGCATACATCGCCTTGTCTTATGATGAAGTTGACCCCAACGCAACCCATGTGGAAATCTCTACCTTCACGATACTTGGAATCTGCGCTTCAACCATCCCCTACCCAGAGCACAACCAGTCACCACGAAACTCCTACCAAGCCGCAATGGCTAAACAGGCGCTTGGCGTTTACGGCACAAACTTCCACAACCGTGTCGACTCCCGTAGCCACATCCTCCACTACCCACAAGTCCCAATGGTACAAACCGAAAACATGGATGTCATGGGTTACAAACAGCGCCCAACTGGGCAAAACTGCGTTGTCGCTGTGCTCAGCTTTGAAGGCTACAACATGGAAGACGCTATTGTCTTTAACAAAGCCAGCATCGAACGCGGATTGGCACGCTCAACATTCTATCGCATCTACGAAGCAGAATGCCGCCAGTACCTTGGTGGATTAAAAGACAAATTTACTGTCCCCGAACCAGGAACCCGAGGCTACCGAGGCGAACAATATTACCGCCTGCTTGAGCCAGACGGCATAATCAGCTTAGAATCCCAAGTTGTCGGCGGCGATGTACTTATCGGCAGAATCAGCCCGCCAAGATTTTTGGAAGAATACAAGGAATTCGAAGTTAAAGGACCATCAATGCGTGACACATCAATCGACATGCGGCCCAGCGAAACAGGCACAGTTGATGGCATCTTCGTAACTGAGTCAGGAGAGGGAAGCCAACTTGTTAAAGTTCGCGTTCGCGACCAACGGGTTCCTGAGCTTGGCGACAAATTTGCTTCACGTCACGGACAGAAAGGGGTAATTGGCTTAATTGTCGCTCAAGAAGATTTGCCATTCACTGAAGACGGCATGGTCCCTGACTTAATCATTAACCCACACGCTATCCCCTCAAGAATGACCATCGGACAGTTCCTTGAATCCATCTCAGGCAAAGCAGCCTGTGCAAAAGGCAAACCAGGTGACGGCACACCCTTCTCAAATGAAGGACCAGACGAAGTCCGCCGTAACCTTGTGAAACTTGGCTTTAGCCAAACAGGAAGCGAAGTCTTTTACAGCGGCACCACAGGCGAAAAATTCGTTGCAGACGTGTTCGTGGGCATTGTTTACTACCAGAAACTTCACCACATGGTTGCTGACAAGATTCACGCCCGAGCAAGAGGACAAGTTCAGATGCTCACTCGTCAGCCAACTGAAGGACGAGCTAGGGGTGGTGGTCTGCGTTTTGGTGAAATGGAACGAGATTGCCTCATTGGACATGGCGCTGCTATGTTGCTGCGGGATAGGCTGTTGGAAGAATCCGACAAGTATACGCTCTACATCTGCGAGAACTGCGGGCAAATTGCATACTTTGACATGAAGCAGCGGCGCTACGTCTGCAAGATATGCGACGAGAAAGCCAAGATTGCTCCTGTTATCGTGTCTTATGCGTTTAAGTTGTTGTTGCAGGAGCTTCAGAGCTTATGTATTACACCTAAATTACGCTTAAAGGAGAAGGCATAAAATGGCAACGGAAGAATTAATTCACAAAGTAGTAGATGAAATCTCATTTGGATTAATCTCACCCAAAGATCTCCGTAAACAATCAGTCGTTGAAATCCAAACCCCTGATACCTACGACGAAGACGGCGCACCCATCACTGCTGGTTTAATGGATGGCAGACTCGGCACCCTTGAACCAAGACAAAGATGCAAAACCTGCGGCAATACCGCTATCCGTTGCCCAGGCCACTTTGGACATATCGAACTTGCTGTACCAATCGTCCACATAGAATTTACCAAAATCATCTTTGACCTCCTCAAATCCACTTGTCGCACCTGTGGTCGCATCTTGCTCTCTGAGGATGCGGCCAAAAAAGCTCGGCAGCGAATCGAGCGCTTCAATGAGCTATTGGGCAATATTCCTGATGAAGTCTACAAGGAAATTATGACTGACATCAAAGCCAAACAGTGTCCCTACTGTGCTGCAGCCCAATACAAGATCACTTTTGAGAAGCCAACCAAGTTTATCGAGCAAACCGAAGCAGGCAGCGAGCCACTAACACCCAGCATGATACGCGAAAGGTTGGAACGCGTCTCTGATGAGGACCTGGAAATTTTGGGTTTCAACCCCAAAGTTGCCCGCCCAGAATGGATGGTTCTCCAAGTTCTGCCAGTTCCACCAGTCTATGTACGTCCATCAATTACGCTGGAGTCAGGTATCCGCTCTGAAGACGACTTAACCCACAAACTTGTTGACATCATACGTATTAACCAGCGCCTCAAAGAAAACATGGAGGCAGGCGCCCCAACTCTTATCATCCAAGACCTCTCAGAGTTGCTCCAGTACCACGTTACCACTTACTTTAACAACGAGGCATCAGGTATCCCGCCTGCACGGCACCGCAGCGGCAGAGCCCTAAAAACCCTCAGCCAACGTCTCAAAGGCAAGGAAGGCCGATTCAGAAGCAACCTCTCAGGTAAACGTGTCGACTTCTCAGCCCGCACCGTCATTTCTCCAGACCCTAACCTTGACATAAACGAGGTCGGTGTCCCAATAGATGTTGCTATGCGACTTTCTGTTCCAGAAAAAGTCACCGCCTGGAACCTTGAGGAAATGAAAAAATTCGTAGTCAACGGTCCAGAAAACTACCCCGGCGCACTCTACATTATCCGCCCAGACGGCAAACGTATCCGTCTTGAATTCGTAGTTGACCGAACAAAAATCGCCGAAGCAGTTGAGTTGGGCTTTATTGTTGAACGTCACCTCAAGAACGGCGACATTGCCATCTTTAACCGACAACCTTCGCTTCACCGCATGTCCATCATGGCACATTACGTTCGCGTGTTACCCTACAAGACGTTTAGAATGCATCTTTGTGTTTGTCCACCCTACAACGCAGACTTTGATGGAGACGAAATGAACCTGCACGTTCCGCAGAGTGAAGAAGCCCGAACCGAATCACTGTTGCTTATGCAGGTGCAAGACCAAATTCTCTCACCAAGGTTTGGTGGACCAATCATCGGCGCAATTAGAGACTTTATCACAAGTGCCTACTATTTCACAAGAAGAGGAAACTACCTCAACCGCGGTCAAGTAAACCGCCTCCTAACCACCACCAACTACACAGGACCATTACCTGAACCCGAAATTAAAGAACCAGAGCCAAAATGGTCAGGCAAACAAATCTTCAGCCTGTTTTTGCCCAAAACTCTCAACTACGTTTTGAAAGCCAACATCTGTCAAGGCTGCACAAAATGCGAAGAAGAAGAATGCAAACACGACGCATATGTGGTCGTCAAAAACGGACAGCTGGTTTCAGGCATCATTGACAGACGTTCAATTGGCTCTGAGCAATCGGAAAGTTTGCTTCACAGAATCATCAAAGACTACGGCACCCAAGCAGGACGAGAATTCCTAAACAAAGTCACCCATCTGCTTAAACAATTCATATCCATGAGGGGCTTTAGTTACACCTACGACCAGCTTGTCCTCTCACCTAAAGCACGCAACCGCATCGCCAAAACCATGGAACGAACTCAAAAGAAAATTGACGAGCACATCGCTAACTACCAAAACGGAACCCTACCACGTTTACGAGGTCAAACTCTTGAAGAATCCTTCGAAATCTACGTCATGCACGAACTATCAATCGCCCGAGACGAATCAGGCAAGATTGCAGACGACGACTTCACACTAGAAAACGCAGGCATCGTCATGACCAGAACGGGTGCAAGAGGTTCAAGCCTTAATATCGGTCAGATGGCAGCTTGCGTTGGTCAACAGTCAGTCCGTGGTAAACGTATCCTCAGAGGGTATGCAGGACGTGCATTGCCCCACTTTAAAGAGAACGACCCTCGACCAAAAGCAAGAGGCTTCGTATACAACTCATACCAGACTGGACTTGACGCCATCGAGTTCTTCTTCCACGCTATGGGTGGCAGAGAAGGTCTAGTCGACACAGCTGTCCGTACCCAACAGAGCGGTTACATGCAGCGTCGGCTCATCAACGCGCTCGAGCACATCCGCATGGAATATGATGGCACAGTCCGCGATTCAGCAGGTGATATCATCCAATTCCGCTACGGCGAAGACGGCGTAGACCCAGCAAAAAGCGATCACGGTAAAGCCGTAAACGTCAGCCGACTAATTGATCAAATAAAAATCGGCGAAGAAAAAGGCGAACCCGCCAGTAGCGAATACATCAAAAAGCAGCTCAAAAACGTTGAAGAACAACTAACTCCAATTTTGCTAAATCAGCTTAAAGCTAACTTTGCTAAAAATAAATTAACTTCTAAAGGCGTCGCAAAAGCCGCAACCCAAACGGCCGAACAATACAAACGCGCCCTAATGGAGCCAGGTGAAGCCGTCGGTATCGTTGCTGCTCAATCAATCGGTGAGCCAGGCACGCAGATGACACTTAGAACCTTCCATTATGCAGGTGTCAAAGAACAAAACGTCACCTTAGGTTTACCACGACTAATCGAAATCGTGGACGCACGCCGCATTCCTTCAACCCCGATCATGACTATCTACTTGAAAGGCGATCACGCAAAAAGCAAAGAAGGCGCCGTAGAAGTCGCTCGCAATATCATCTATACTTCTGTTGAAAACTTGGCATCTGCAATCTACGAAGACCCAGTACGCGAAGCCATAATCATTGAACTCAACAAGCAAATGATGGATGACCGCGACATAAGTATGGATGAACTCAAAGAACGCATGGAGCTACAAAACGCCACTGTTAACATAACCGACACCACAGTCGAAGTTAAACCCAAGAAAGCTGAACAGCTAAAGAGAATGCTCTCCAAGATTCCCAGCTTCCAAGTGAAAGGTGTCCCAGACATTAAACGTGTCTTGGTCACTGAAGAAAGCGGCGAGTGGGTTATCCGCACAGACGGTTCAAACCTAAGCAAAGTCCTCGAAGTTGAAGGCGTAGATACATCCCGCACAACCACCAACAACATTCACGAAATCGCTAAAACCCTCGGTGTAGAAGCATCAAGAAACGCCCTAGTCAACGAAGCTAAAGGCGTACTGGAAGACCAAGGCTTAGACGTCGACGTCCGCCATGTTATGCTCGTAGCAGACATGATGACCACCACAGGCGATGTGCAACAAATCGGCAGACACGGAATCAGCGGTAAAAAAGCCAGTGTGCTTGCGCGCGCCGCATTCGAAATCACGGTTCCCAACATTGTTGAAGCCGCCGTTAAAGGAGAAAGCGATCCTTTGGCTGGTGTAACAGAAAACGTTATAGTCGGGCAATCCATACCAATCGGCACAGGCTTAGTTGAATTGTACATGTCAACTTTCGAAAAACAAGAGAAAGATGGAGGAAAAACCGAAACATGATAAACATAGATAAAGCGTTAGCGTCAGCCGTGAAAACAGGCAAAGTCGCCTTTGGAGCCAACGTTGCATTGCAAAACGCTAAAACCGGCAAAGCTAAAATGATTGTTTTAGCCTCAAACTGTCCACAAGAAATAAAAGAGCAAATTGAATACTATGGTAAAATCTCAAAGGTCCCTGTTATAACCTACAAGGGCACTTCTATGGATTTGGCGGAAGTCTGCAGCAAACTCTTCATCATTTCCGCCCTAAGTATTCGTGAAACAGGGGACTCAGACATTCTCAAAATAACTGAGGAGACTCAGGTTCAAGAATAAAAATGGAGGAAAGAAAGAAACGAGTGGCATAAAAATTACCTGCGACGAAATGCGATACATTGCTCTTTTTGAAAGCATCAGCGGCGCAAGTGTAAAAGACTGCATAGTCGACGAAATTGAACAACGAGCAATATTCATCGTCAATCAAGGTCAAGTCGGCGTAGCCATCGGCAAAGGCGGCAGAAACATCCACACCCTTGAACGCATGACCGGCAAAAAACACGAAATAATCGAATACAGCGAAGACCCAGCCACATTCATAAAAAACGCGCTCAAACCCGCAACTGTACGCGAAATCCGCGTCACTGAACGCACTGACGGCAAAAAGATGGCAGTCATCACAGTCAATCCAAAAGACAAGGGCGTCGCAATAGGTAAGAACGGCAAAAACGCCGAACGTTTGCGCTTTTTAGCAAAACGCTACTTTGATATTCAGAACGTAAGCATCACCTAAACAGTCGTAGAACGGCTTTTAGGCGATGGAAACGTTCGTTGGTTCAATCTTGTATTGTTAAACCTGACTGTAACTTGGTTCCATAGAGTTACTTTTTAGCAGTCTGCAACTGCCTTTTATGTTAGAGTATAGTTAGTAAAGGAATTTTGACCGAAAATAGTCAAGAGACTTCTAAGACTCTTTTATTCTGCATTAAACCAGGTAAATAGTTGTGCAACATGGTGAAACAGAGTTGCATCACTGCTTTCGTTGTTGCTTTGGTGATGATAGTCGCAACTTACAAGGCAGGGGTGAAGACTTACCGATTGAACCTAAGACGGCCACTAGTAAATCAAAATTAGCTCAAAAGTCCCTTATTTTTTTGTTTTTTCGCTGTGAAATTTTTATAGCTAGACCTGCATATGTGTGGGTGATTTGCATGGCTATCACTCCCGAAGACGAAATATACTCAGTAATGTTTGCTTCACTTAAGCACCCAGTTAGAAGGAAAATCCTGCGACTGCTTGGTCTAAAATCTATGACTTTTATGGAACTAGTTGAGCAACTGGGGGTTTCTACGCCACATCTCACTTATCACCTCGAAAGCCTAAGCGATTTAGTTTCCAGAACCGACGATGGCAGGTATCGGCTTTCCAGTTTTGGTTTAGCGGCATTAAGCGCTATGAAAGGCGTCGAAGACGTCCACGAAACTGACCCTAAGAAAAATCATCTAGTAACCCCGCTCTGGAAAAAAATCTCTGTTGCTATGTTAATTTCGATAATTGTCTTGTCTGGGTTGATGGCTTTCGAATTTGCCACTATTTCTCAGCTGTCTAGTTCTCAAAATGCTCTTCAGGTTGAAAATCAGCGTCTGCTCTCGTATGGAATGGGGGCAGATAAAGTGGCTAATTTCCTGCAAAACGTCACGAAAATCGACACATCAAACTATACGCTTTCTTTGCTTGACGACACGATCCAGTGGCGAACAGACTTTGGAGGCGTAGCTGAAGAAGTAATCCAATACTCACTGACAAGTAGCCTAAGCAACCTAAACGTGAATTTCCGTTACAGAAACAACCACTTCTCCAGATACGAATTAACTATGATTGAAAGCTCACCCATCTTCACACAAAACCAACCTAATGATGTTCTCCAAAACGCCAAATTTCTGCTTTCCCGGTACAAAACCTATAGCGGTGACTCCTACCTAACAAACATGACCAACATTTTAAACACAGTTAGCACCCTAGATAACATGAATGTAACTCAGGGCAACATAAAGCTCAATATTTCTGTTTTAGGAGACACTGTTACTTTCTTGTTCATGTACACCGATAATGGTATAGATTTTCAAGCTAAAGGTTTGCAAATGGTTTTCCAAAACAACATCTTAACTACAATGTCTGATGGGTACTTCCTCTTCACTGTGGGCAACACTAATTTAGCCACTTCACAAGAGCAAGCGGTAAAAATTGCTCAGGACTACGTCAAAACGTTAAGCTGGAACATTGAGGGAAAACAAGTTACAGGTTTTACGGTAATTCAGCCCCCGGTATCTATTCAGCTTGTTCCCCATACAAGAGGCAATTCAGTGGCATTAATCCCTTATTGGTATATTGAATTTGCATTAACCCAGACATATGCAGGAGGCTACAACGAAGTTGGAATCGGAATCTACGCCGACACGGGTCAAGTATCGGATGCAAACCTGCTCAGTGTTAGCGGCGCAACCTGACAAAACACAAATCTGAGGCTACAATGCGAAAAAACAGCCCTTTTAGATGTTTAGGTTGGCCTGGACTCGTAGACTATGACGCAGTCGCTTTTAATCTGCATGAGCAAGTCATGTCCCTCCACAATTTTCCGCAGTCCCCCCAGCGATTCTCTGGAGAGGTTTGCTTTAATGTTTATGTGGTACCCATTGTAATGCGGGTATATGGCTTTTTGAGGAATCAAGGTGATGGTGGCGCCATCTAACCCTGGGCATCTGTCAACGATTTCCCTAAGCAAGATAGCAATCTCTGCAAATTTCATACTGAACCCTCTTTACTTCATGTAGACTTGAATTAAAAGGCTTTAGGCTAAATCCTCCATTTTCAAGCTGAACTTCTACTTTATTGTTTCATTTAGTCAATTGCCTTTCGTTTTTGACTTTTCCATATTTCATAGAATTAGCTCGGTTATTGGTCTTCAACCTCCGGAATCACCGTCAACGTAACAAATACTTTGACCGTAGTGCTGTCCCAAACTCATTTGGGAGCTTATAAACAACTGACACTCGCCCCTCGTAGACAAGGGCTCTGTCAGTCGCACTACATGTCTAATTAGCGAAAGAATAATTGAACGATTTGCAGTTTTTTGATTCCATTTTGAAAGCATGCCCGGCTCATACAAGAGGTTAATTTCTTTATTGCAATCACCTCATAAATACGATTAAGCCTAACGTATTTTAAACAGTTTTGAATTTATAATGATAAAAAAAGATTTAGCATGCGCTAAATTATGCATCATG
>JBJKPJ010000258.1:0-4835 GCA_046706605.1 Bathyarchaeia archaeon
GGCGTTTACCGCTGGCACTGCACTACCCCGTGTGATACAGATTCAGGAGGCTGGGCAATGACCAATGGCAGCGACGGCCAACCTGACCAAATTGGGTTCATGGCTGGATTTGTCACCGTCCTACAAGATTAAACATCGCCCAGTGATCTTGCTGGTAGAGTTATAATAGCAAATAGGACAGCAGAAAATATGTGGACTTGTGGTTGCTTGGTTGCAGTCACATATGAATATATGTAAACTGGCTGTTCTTAGAGTTATTCGAGGGTTCATCTATGAGTCTTATTTTGTCAAAACAAGAAATCAATGGGATTTTGTCTAAGGTTCCAATGGACAAGGTTTTCCGTTTTCAAAGAGCTGAAGGTCAAGATACATACATCACTGCAGTGGGCATGGAGGATTTCGCAAAGAAACTAAAACAAATTGAGGTTGCCTCGATTGATTTTCATTATCCTAGAGGCGATTTTCAGAAATGGGTCAGTGAAGTATTAAAAGACAACGAATTGGCCAACCGATTATGCTACATTAAAAAGGAAGATTCTGGGGAAAAGCTAAGAAAAGATATTTTAAAAATCGTCCAAAACCGCATCCTAGAACTTAAAACAAAGGTATAGCAGAAACATGACTAAAAGAATTAGAGCAAAAAAAGTGCAGGTACCATTCCCTTCTCCCTCACCCCATCCAGAACAGCCACCGCCAAATATTCCTATCCCAGGGGAACCAACTGAAGGGAACGAAAAGCTTTTCAAATGCAAAATATGCGGCAAAGCCTTTAGTATCAAAATAGAACTTGATGTTCATATGGAAACGGATCATGCCAAGAGGCAAGAATCACAAAAGTAGCCTCTCGTTCCTCGTTCTCGCGTAAATTGTTCCACTTTAATGTTGTGCCTTCTTGGTGGCTGGATTTAATCTTGCGAATCCATCAAAAATTCGTAAAAATATGCTTGAAAATCAACATTTAAATGTTTGAGACGCTTCAATTAGTATTTTATGGGGAGCGCTTTGGTTGGTTCTGTATTGTGATTTTTTAGATGTTATGGCATGGGGCGTCGTAGTCAGCGCCGTCTTATTGGCGATAGGATCGCTAAGGTTGCATTTTAATCCTAAGACAGCCTGCTTTGATGAATCTGACAAAAATTTAAGGTTAGGTTTTGCTATTGTAGGCGCGGCTGTGGGTTTTTTCCTATTCATCGCGGGCGTGATGATTATCTTCACATGGCCATTTGCCGCTTTATCCAACGGCGTCTACAATATCCTCTTCGGTGGCATAGCTACTGTAGGCGGGCTTTTACTCTTAGCTGGTTCTGTTGCAGTTGCGAAAAACTGTGATCTTCGACCAATCTCTTACTTTGCCTTTATCGCTGGATTGTACGCGCTGGTTGATTCATACGCAATAATGTATTATGGTCTGACGAGTTCACCTATTGTTGCAACGCTAGGTTATTTGGGTTTTGCAGCGCCAGCGATCCTTGCCGTTCCAGCAACACACCTATCAGGTAAACGTTGGCGTTATTTTTTTACAATTTTTGCTTTCTTATTTGCAACACTATGGCTAATTGAAGCAGCCAAATTTACAATTACTCACTTGCAACCTTAAGGGCGCACACATAAGCAACCTACCTCTTTTTTAGTCTTTAATACTGGAGTTAAGGATGAATGGGCTGATTAAATTCAAAACAAATGAGCCATTTTGTGTTATCGTTCTTTCTCCTAATTTAGTCCAGAGCCCCAGCAAACCCTTTGACTATTTGAGCATGCAAAGGTAAGGAGCGCGCTTAGCCTCTAATGTTTGGAGTCTTGGTTGCACGAACAGTTTATATCAAGCCAACTTCAAGCTAATACTAGCTATAACAATGGAGATATTGTAGATGAGTGCAGAACCTTTTCATTTAACAGACAAAAACTTTGACGAAACCATCAACAACAACAAGCTGGTTTTTGTTGATTTTTGGGCAAGCTGGTGTGGTCCATGCCGAGCTTTAGCACCAACTATCACTGAGTTAGCAAAAGAATATCAAGGCAAAGTTTTGATAGCTAAACTAGACGTTGATGAAAACCCCGATTCAGCAGGGCGCTTCCAAGTGTTCAGTATTCCTACTATGGTTGTTTTCAAAGAAGGCAAAGAAGTAGAACGACTAGTGGGGTTGTGCCCCAAAAACCGAATCACTGACGCGCTAGCAAAGCATCAGTAGCCTTAAACTTCTTTTATTTTTTCGTACATTTTTTCAAAAGTCCAGCGGATACTGGATTTAAGCTCCTTTAAGCGTTCGTCGTCAACGTTTTTTATGATTATTTCCCGAATTAAATCCTGCTCGCGGACAATGTTGTAAGAGAACATTTTCTCTGCTGGCAACTGCCCTAACCTAACCAGCTCCCTGTCTTTCTCCTGCATCTTCATAAAAACTTTCTCTACCAAAAAATTCCCAAACGGCGGAGTGTTTACATTGAAGTTTTTGCTTTCATCTGGCAAGACATGGATGGTTTGTTTTTCAAAGTACATAATCGCCAAGGGTTCATCCGCCATGGTTTTTAGGGGTATGACGCTTTCGGTTTCGGTATACTGGGCGGTGGGTTTTGGGATTTCAATTTCTTTGGGCAAAACCACTTCTTTAGGCGTGGACGCTACGGCGGGGACCTCTTTTATGTCGCCTCGCTTGAAGCCCTTCTCCAGCAAAATCGTGTTCACAGCGTCAAGGGTAGCTTGGATTTCTTTAGTTTCGGCATCTAGTTTTTCCAGTTGCTCTTCAAGACGTTTTTTGAGGGCAAGCATGTTTTTCATTTTTTCTGGGTCTAAAGACAAAGGTTTGCACCGCCCTGTAATTTAGCGGTTGGTGCTTATCAGTTTTAGCTTTTTTTAAGCCCGCGCAGCTTCGCCGATTTTCTTTAGTTGCCCACGATACATCTCGACAATTTCTTTTGATGTGGTGGCGTCCTCGGGGCTTTTGTCAGTGCGATATTTGCCTGTAAAGCGAGGAAAACGGATGGCTAAGCCACTGCCTTTGCGAATGGAATCCATTGCAGCCATGTGAATGGGACTCAACGTGACTTCGGCACCCAGAATTTCCAAAACCAGCGCGGGCTCAAACCAGACATCTGCTTCCAGCGTCGATTGGACACGGCTGTTTTTGCGTGGGATCAAGTGTTTTTGAAGCATCTCATGTAGGTCGGCGAGGTCTTTGTCAGTAAAGCCAGTGCCGCATTTAGTTACGGTTTCAAAGATGTCCTTGTCAGGGTTGTATGTTGCCAGTAGCAGGGCTCCGTAGGTTCCGACCCGTTTGCCTCTGCCATGGAAAGCGCCAACTACCACCAAGTCCACAGTGTCAGTCATCTCGCTCTTGTAATCGCGTTTGTATTTTATCCAAAGCCACCCGCGGTTACCTGCTTGGTAGATGCTGTCATTTGCAACGGATTTACACATTAAGCCCTCGCAGCCTTCCCCTATGGCTTGCTCAAAGAAATCCTCCAACTCTTTGGGGCTGCGGACAAGCCGTTGAGTTGCGGGCTTTACGCGGTCGCTTTGTTTAATTATCTTCTCCAAGGCTTTTCGCCTATGCAAAAATGACTCAAGCGTGTGGTCTTTTCCGTCAACGAAGAGCGCATCAAAAGCAAACAGTGAAATGGGGTAGTCGGCGATGGCTTCTTCGATGCCGTATTTGCGGCGGCGGTGCATCAGCTCTTGGAAGGGGCGCATCTCGCCTGTTTCTAAATCCATTGCTACGCACTCTGCCTCTAAAATGGCGTCGTTGGCGTCGATTTTTTCTTTAATCAACTCCACTGCGTCTGGGTACTGGCCAGAGATGTTTTCCAGCCGCCTTGAGAACAATATGACTTTGTTACCTTTTTTGTGGGCTTGGATGCGTTCGCCATCGTACTTGTATTCGGCAACACATTTTCCGTTAAACTTCTCCAAAATTTCTTCAGGAGACCCTAGCCGTTCAGCTAGCATAGGTCGTATGGGCTCGAATACTTCAACTTGGTACTTTTGTATACCCTCTAAGCCTTTTTCAGCGACAACGCTGGCAACCTTGCCTAAATCAGAGGAGATATTATAGGCACGTTCGATGAGTTCACGGGCTTCTTTTCCGCCTCCATAAGCAATCGCCAACCCATCCAAAACCGTCATATCTGCAATGCCCAACCGCAAATTTCCCGTTACTGTGCGGATTATCCACTTTGCCTCTTTCGGGGAGGCATCGGTTAAAAGTCCACATAGAAGTCCCAGTTTTGTGTCTACCGCGCCGCTGCCTTGGGTTTTTGCCAGCTTATCAAGCGTTTCGTAAACCCGTTCGGCAGTGAGGGTTTTACTGAAAAAGGTGACTTGTTTGCGTTTGGTTAACATGTTTTCGGAGGTTTCGCCGATGTCGCCTGTTTTCTGCAGTTCTGCTTGGATGGTATGTTCGCTTTGTCCAGAAGCACGGGCTAATGCTTTAATTGCTAACTTCTCGGCTACCCCCATCTCTACGCCAACAAAGTCAGGGTACAGTTTGCCCTGCGTCAAGTAAACTACTTTGGAGATAATGTCTTTTGGGGTTTTTTTTAGTAGATCAACTAGGTAATCGGTCATTTCGAGGCGTTTAGTTGTGGCTTCGATTTTTTGGTAGGAGTCAGCGATTGGGGCATAATCCATATTTCTCTTCAAAGAATACTCCCGCAAGAACTATTAAAATGCACACTCCCGATGGAAGGTTATATAAACCCAAACAGCCAAAAAACAATCCATGAACACCGCTGTTGTTTATTTTTCAAGGACAGGAAACACCAGACACCTTGCCCAAGACATAGCAGACATAGCCAAAGCACCCACCTTTGAAATCCCCGCAACCCAACCCTCCGCC
>JBJKPJ010000259.1:0-1271 GCA_046706605.1 Bathyarchaeia archaeon
GCCTCCACACTCATCTCGGCTGCCTCGATAACAGTGTAACCATATCCGATTTGTGGGCCGTAATGTGCGTCGGTTCCCGCCACACGGGAAAGTTTGAGGCGTTCTGCGTTTTCTTTTGCTTTTTTCACGCTGCGCCTATACGGGGTAGCTCGAGCGTTGATAACTTCGATGGCGTCAAAGGATGCGGAGACTTTGCCTTTTAAGCTTCCCTTAAACATGGCATAAGGGTGACACGCCACTGCTACGCCGCCTGCCCCGTGGATTCGTTCAACGGTTTCCTCGGCGTTCAACCCTCGGGGAATAAGTTCATTGACGTTTAGGGCAACAATGTGTCCGTCTTTGCTGGAGACTTCCATGCCTGGAATGACAAGGAAATCGGGGGTCTCTTTAGCGATTTTTATGGCGCCGTCAAGGTAGTTGTGGTCGGTTACTGCAATGCCGTTTAGCCCTGCTTTTTTAGCGTAGGAAAATAGGTCCTTTGGAGAAATCAGAGAATCGCTTGAGTAGGTTGTGTGAACATGCAAGTCAGCTCTAATCTGCATCGGTGTTCCTCTATTTTGGCGGTGCCTTTGCCCTCACCTGTGCCAACTGTTCATCCAGCTTTGCTTCGTCTGTCTCTACTTTGTGGAACAGCGGCTGGGGTTTGTTTATTTTGTGTCCTGCATCAAGGGATATAAGCGCATCTGCCCAACTGCTGACTTTTCCCGGCAACTGCATGGTTTGCCAGAGTTGCTGGGCTGTCTGGGGTATAAATGGTTCGGAAACTACGGCACAGGCTTTTACAATCTGCGCTGCCACATAAAATATGGTGCCTGCTTTTTCTTTGTCGGTTTTCATGAGGTTCCAAGGCTCTTTGGTGTTGAGGTATTGGTTGCCGTTTCTACCGATAGCGATAAGCGTGTTTGCAGCGGACTGGAGCCAGCCGTCTTCAATTTCTTTGGCGGCTTGTTTCACTTTCTCTTTGACTGACGCCAGCACCGCTTGGTCATCTGCGTCAAGTTTAGTCGGCGCGGGGATTTGTCCTTCGAACTTGGATGTAATAAAGGAGAGGGTTCGGTGGATGAAGTTGCCAAAAGTGTCGTTTAGGTCTGCGTTGATTTTCTCAGCAAACGCGCTCCACGTAAAGTTGGTGTCTTTGCTTTCAGGTCTTGTAGCGATTAGGAAGAACCGCCAGTAATCCACTGGAAACATTTCAAGGGCTTCGTCAATCCATATGCCGACACGTTGACTTTTGCTAGCTTTTTGTCCGCGGAACTGCAAAAACTCCGTGG
>JBJKPJ010000260.1:0-3757 GCA_046706605.1 Bathyarchaeia archaeon
TTGCTGTGCATCTTAAAGTCAATTACAAAACAATCAGTTACCATGTTGCTACATTGGAAAAAAACCATATAGTAGTGTCTTTTGGCGAAAGATATGCAACGGCATACTTTCTCTCGCGGTACATGGAGGAAAATTACACGTTGTTTGAGGATTTAGCAAACAAGTTAAACAGCAAATCGCTCAAACCCCTATCTTCTTCATTATCTACCAGACATTACGTTAAGGAACAAGTATTGCTCTTCCCACGATCTTGCCCTGCTTGAGCTTGATTAGTACATCCTCAGCTTCGTTAAGTCTATAAGTTGTGTGATCTACCCTTATCTTGCCCATCGACGCAAACTTCAAGGTCTTATTCATCTCATGCCTTGTACCTATGAAACTTCCTATAACCGAGTACTCCTCAGGAAAACTAATCGGCGTAGTCCCGTTTACACCCATTATAACTATGCCACCGCGTTTAACGATACGTAACGATTGTTCAATGGCTTTCTGGGACGGCGCATGGACCATAACCACTTCTGGTTTGCCAGTCCTCAGAACATATTCGTCAAGCTCCGTAGAAGTTAATGCGTGGTCAACACCGATATTATGAGCCAAGTTTAACTTTTCCTCGGAAGTGTCAACGGCTATTGTTTCTGCCCCCGCCAACTTTGCAAACTGCAACGACATATGACCCACGCCACCGATGCCTATCACGACAACTTTTTGACCAACCTTCACATTTGCTCGTTTAACCGCATGGTAAGCCGTGATACCAGGGCAAAATAGTGCTGCGCTTTCCTCAAACCCCAAGTTATCGGGCAAATGATAAACAAAATCAGCAGGCGCAGTCATGAACTCAGCGAATCCACCATCAACGGTTTCGCCTGTGGTTTGCCTTTTTAGACACAGATTTTCCCTGCCACTCCGGCAAAACTCGCATGTCTGATCAGTTTTCCAAAGCACCTGCACGCCCACTCTGTCGCCTTGTTTGAATCCCTTTGCCAAGCGACCGATTTCCTTGATTTCGCCCGTGACTTCGTGTCCTGGAATAATGGGAAGTCTAGCTGGGACGCCGAACTGCCTAAGATCGCCTTCTATCATGTGCAGATTGCTGTGGCAAACGCCGCACGCTTTGACTTTGATTAGGACTTGGTCGTTTTCTGGAACTGGGTCTTTGGTATCCGTGTAAATCAGGGGATGGTTTTCTATTTTGTCAATTTTTGTAAGTAGTTGAGCTTTCATTTCCGTTCCTCCAAAAGGCTGTTATTTTTGTTAGGGTTCAATTTGAAACATCATCTTATAAAAATGATTATGCTTGAATTCCTTTTCAACTGGTTATACGGCGTAGCTTTTTATAAGGCAACTGTAAATAGAAAAGCCAAGTAAGGTGCGAATATATGCCTCAAGTTAAAGTTGCATTAATCGGCGTGGGAAACTGCGCCTCATCATTCCTTCAAGGCATCCAATACTACAGTAAACTCGAAAAACCCGAAGACTGCATCGGATTACGCAACCCCACCTTGGCGGGACTAAACCCCAGTGACATCAAAGTGGTTGCAGCTTTCGATATAGATGAACATAAAGTCGGATTAGATCTTGCCCAAGCAATTTTTGCCCAACCCAACAATGCCCCCAAAGTCTGCGATGTCCCAGTAACAGGCGTCAAAGTCGCCAAAGGACCCCTGCTTGACGGAGTAGGCGACTCAACCAAAGTGCTTATCCAAATCAGCAACGCTCCAGACGCAAACGTGGCAAAAGTCCTCAAAGAAGCAGGCGCTGAAGTCGTGGTTAACTTGCTTCCAAGCGGAGCCCACAAAGCCAGCGAATGGTATGCAGAACAAGCCATAGTAGCGGGTTGCGCATTTGTAAACGCAGCTCCAACCTACATTGCCAGCGATCCCGAATGGGCAAAGAAATTCGAGGCAGCAAACCTGCCCTTAGTCGGCGACGACTTAGTTGACCAAGTCGGCTCAACCGCCCTGCACAAAACTCTGCTTAAACTGCTCTCTGACCACGGGGTGCGAATCGGAGAAACCTATCAGCTTGACGTTGGCGGCGGAACCGAATCCGTAGACACTATTGAACGCTCACGTGACGCTAAACGCACCATCAAAACCGAATCCGTTGCAGCATCCATCCCCTACAAAGCCGAAATCGTTGCAGGCTCAACCGACTACGTGGATTTCTTGCAGAACAAGCGTGACAGCTACTTCTTCATAAGCGGCGTGTACTTCTGCAATGCACCTATGAAAATTGACCTCAAATTCCAAACCATAGATGCACCAAACGCAGGGTCAGTGCTCTTTGATGTAGTTCGCGCTGTGAAAGCTGCCTTAACCAAGAAAAGCAAAGGCTCAGTAGAGCCAATTTGCGCATGCTGTTTTAAGCGTCCGCCAAAAATGCTACCGATAGAAGTAGCGCAAGAGGAATTCACTAAGTTCCTCGCCTAAACTTTTACCGCTCTTTTTTGCTTTTAATTTTTAGCTGCCCAAATTTTCAAGACGGCAGATATCCCTATTAAGCCCTCTATACTGAGTTGAATGTTTAACGGCGATCCGTATGGAATTTATGGATGTTATTAATGCCCGAAAAAGCGTCCGAGGCTACATCAACAAAGAAGTTGAAGACGAAAAACTAACTCAGATATTAGAAGCTGCGCGGTGGGCGCCTTCTTGGGCAAACAAGCAATGCACAAATTACATATTAGTTAAAGATAAGAAAAAAATCGAAGAGTTAGCCAGCACCTTTATGGGCTGGATAAAGCAAGCGCCTGTAGTGGTGGTTGCCTGCGCAGACCCGAAGGCTTCTGGTCAACGAAACGGCATGGACTACTACTTGCTGGATGTTGGCATATCGATGCAGCAGTTGGTTTTGGCAGCAACCAGTTTGGGGTTAGGAACATGCTGGATAGGCGGCTTTGACGAAGCCAAAATCAAAAAGGCACTTGCAGTTCCCGAAAACATCAAAGTTGTTGCTTTAACTCCTGTTGGGTACGCTGGGGAAGCTGGATTAAAAAGCAAAGTACTGCGGACAACCATTGGCGCGGATAAAAGAAAACCGCTCGAAGAGTTTGTACACAAAGAAAGATGGTAACACTATAATTTTTCTAGTGCATCAATTACTTTTTCGCGGAAACCATTTTTCTGAATTGAATCCTTAAGGTAACTGATTGTAAGCACAGGTGTTGGGTCTACCCCACGCATGACCGCCAAGTAAACGCTGATAAAATCTCCTACAACAACCGTTGACAGCATCTTTGCCAGTGTGCTTTTGCCCTGCACTTTGAGGTCAAACATTATCAGCCCTGCACGCTCCATGATTTGCTGGGTGGCGTCTACTCTGCTTACTATTTCCACTGGCGCATCTGGGTCGTGGATGAAAATCACCGAGAAATACCTGCATTGTTCGCCTCTGCCTTCCCAACCTACGATTTCGTTATGGTCTAACTCGGAGAAGTACTCCCATTTAGAGGCGGATTTGCTGTTTTCGTTAAACTGCTGCTTCATACGCAAGGCAACGCTACGGTAAAATCCAAAGCCATACACGGTTGGCGCGGTGTCCCCAATGTGGTTGGCTACGGTTTTAGCGAAGTTGTCCCGCGTGAGAACTGCTGGTCCGTTTTCTTGGCTAACTTTCTCCAGAAGCATTACGGCTTCGTCAAGTTCCTCTTTTACGCCTCTAACTAAACCGAGTTTTTCCATCAAAACAACCAACGGTACAAACATGTAGGGCAACCCTGCCCGTGGAGGCATACCACTGGGAACCTGCAGGTAGG
>JBJKPJ010000261.1:0-4472 GCA_046706605.1 Bathyarchaeia archaeon
AAAGTATAAGAAGGGAGAAAAAATTGGATGGGGTAAGTTTAGCCCCGGACTAACACTGATGAGGAAAAACGAAGCGGAGAGCAAGGGAAAAAACCTTATTTTGCGTTAGCCGCCAAACCTACTCAACCTGCTCATTGGGCGTAGTTCTCAGTGTATCTGCGTTCCCACTAGGCTAAATCACCATATAAGCTAATGTGATTTCAATATGAAGCAACAAACCCCTTCTTTGAACCCGAGTAATCAGCTTAGGAGGGTAAGGATAATGATCAATATAATTTTGAGAAGCGGATTAAATCAAAGTATTCGCTACATCAAGGGTTTTGTTTGAGGTAGTTGGTTATCCATAGACGTTTTCCTTGGTTTGGCTACGTGTTTGCGGTTACATAAGGCTCCATAAGGGGGAAACGGTCTTGATCGACGGCGCCGTAAAAAACTGAAGTCGAGGGTGCGCTGCCGTAAGACTGCAGGTATTGCTGGAACACGTACATGGGTTGATCGCCGATGCCGTCGTGATTGTCGTCAGTACCGTTGTAGCTGCTCCAGTAGTTGCCGCTTGAGCCATTATCCCAAGAGTTCATGGCTGTAGACGAATAGGACGTAGTTTGAGCCAGCTGGGTGTTGTTAAAGAAGTTGTTATGATAGAGGATATTGCCTGCCACGTTGTAGTTTATTTCTAGGGCGTACATGTTTTGGGTAAAGTTGTTTTCTACAATTGTGTTTTGAGAACATGTGCTCTGTTGCAGACCTGGACCAATGTATGATTGTGTATTTGCTGAATCTAATTCAAGACCGTAGGTACATGTGATCACGGTGTTGCTTTTCAACAAGTTGCCTGATGATCCCGATAGTATGACTCCTTGACCATTGCCTCCAAGCATGTTGTTTAGGACACTGGTGTTTGTTGTCGATTGCAGGTTAATTCCGCTGTATTGGTTTTCTCGAAGGACATTGTTGGCAAGGGTGTTGTTGGTTGATAAGTTTAAGAGGATGCCGTCGTGAGCTCCCGTTATCGTGTTGTTTGATAGGTTGATGTTTGAGCCGCCTGCTATTTGGATTCCGCAGGTCATGGCTGCCAGCGTGTTCTGAGTAACCTTCGTGCTTGTCGTGTTTTGAAGAAATATGTCTACATCATTGTTAGATAGATTGAGTCCTTGAACAGTTATGCCGCTGCAGTTTATGAGCGCCACGTATCCCGCGTCTGCTGGCACGGTTTTGTCGTGTTGATTGGTCCAGACATAGATGGGTTTGCCGTTAACCATGTTTGAGGAGTCCACATCGCTGGACAGCGCCGCTGTGCCTGCGAGGTTGCAGACGTTGCCACTTATGATGTTGTTTTGGATGAGGTTGTTTGTGGAGTTGGCTACGTTGAGGCCTTCGTAGTTGTCCGTCTGGGTGTTGCCTTTGATAATGGAGTGCTCGGAATTGACAACAAGAAGACCGTTGAAGTTACCTGAAAGCTGAAGGTTCTCGGCGGTCGCGTCGGTACAGTTTACGAGGGCAACGTATCCAGCATCTGAGGGCACAGTGATGCCACTTTTGCCAACAAAGTAGTATATGGGTTTTCCGTTGGCGGTGTTGGAGCTGTCAACATCTTGAATGTAATCAGAATTTGTCAGTGGGGAAACCCCAAACGAGTACTGATTGCCTATCAAGGCGTTGTTGCGCATGGTTGTGTTGGCGCTTGACCCAATCAGGATACCATAGGTACAGTTCTTTACGTCATTGCCGATTAATGTGCAGTTGTCAGCGTTCAACACATACATGCCGGTCTTTGACGTGAGTGTCTGATAGTTGCTAACTCCCAAACCTTGCATTGCTTGAATTAGGAGCGTTTGGGCGGTTTGTGGGTCTAGCGATGAAGCGTAGTTTGGGTCGATGCCCAACTGGGTAAGAATCTGAACTATAGACATTGCACTTGTGCTGTCGTTTAAAGCGGCAGGGCTGTTGGCGTTTTCGAGGGTGAAGCCTGTCACAGTGACGTTTGGTGCAGTTATAACGAGTGCTGAACCGTTGTTGGCAGCGTCGATTTTGGTTGATTCTTTACTTTCGCCCTGCAGGACGATTGACTTGGAGACAACTACGTTTTCCTTGTTGGTCCCGGCCTTCACGAGAAGTGTGTCCCCGCTGGCGGTTGCGCCACTGTTTATGGCTTGCTGAATGCTCGAATAGCCCAGCATGTTGGTTAAGTCTACAACTTGGAAATCGCTTGTAGTTACGCCACTATTCCACGGTATAAGCTTGCCGTAGGACTTGGCAACCGAGGCTTGAAACTGGGTGTCATTGTAAACGATGTCTAATTTGCCGCCATACTGATTAAGCAGGTTGTTTGTGTCGTTCCAGATTTTGTAGGTCCAGGTGTCGGCTTGATCCAAGCCCCAGATTTTGTCGTTAGCACTTCTGAAGCCAAACCCGAAGAATGAGGGCAAAACCAGCGCAGTGGTTGCTTTGACTGAGCCATGCTTGTCTGGGTTCTGCTGCGTGTACTGCCAGAAGTTTTGCAGAGCCGTAAAATGCTCGTCGGTCAATATTCCGTATGGGTACGGGTTGGGGAGGTCGCGGTTCTGGTTGGAGTCCTTGCCTGCGTAGTCAAAAATGACCGCGTACTTGGCTCCGTTTGTGTAAGCCAAGACCAAGTCACTATATAGGGCGGGGCCGCTTTCCAGACAGCCTGGTTGTCCATTTTGGTCAGTTTTGTCTTCCCAGCAGATTATGGCGCCCCAATCCTTTCCTTGTGCTGTTGCAGCGCCTCGGCACAGGGCTATTGCCATTTGGCGGTTGTTGCCCCAGCCGAACTCGGCCAGCACTGTGTCAAAGCCTGCTTGGTAGTCAAACCAGTAAAGCCCGTAGTCGGCTGTGACGACTGAGGTGCCTGAGTATTTTGCGCAGAACAGGTAGGATTTTGACATTTGGTTGTTGAGGTTTGCCACGAAGTTGGTTGCGGCACTCTTGTAGTCGGGGGTGGTTGAGTATTGGGCGCCGTTGTAGTTAGTGGGAAGTATGCTTACGGCTCCTAGAGCGCGGTCCAAGACTTCGCCGCCTGGTTCATCGTTTATGTAGCTGCCAATAAAAAATGAGCCGTATTTTTCTTTTGCAGCCATTGCCCACAAGTAGGCATGATAAGAACCGCCTCCATTGTTGTTGTATATTGGGTCCGAGTTGGGGAAATACACCATGATATGCATGCCAGCGGCATAGGCGTAGTCGCAAGTTTCGTTTAGCGATGCTTCGCTCTGGGTGATGTTTGTGGAGGAGATGACCAGCAAGTTCGTGTAGTCTTTCACTTTGTCAATTAAAGCCTTGCAGTCTGTGGCGTTACCGTAGCCAAACTCTATGCCGACGTAAAAAGGCGAGCGGTTGTTTGCCTTGAACGTATCATCCAGAAAAATAACAAAAGCGGAAATCAAAATAATGGCGATAAGAACTGTGGCTAAGACCGCATACCGGTGATTCAACTGGTAGGTTCCCCTCAAACAACCTTCACCCGTGCGACCATTTAAACTATATGTTAATACTCTAATAAGACCAGCGGTGGCCGAACCCAAAAGGTGGGAGTGCGGAGTTCTAAAGTCGACACATAAACGCGGTAGACGAAGCTCTAAATCTGAAGAGATTTGCAGCTAATGGCAGCCAGTATACGAATTCGGCAAGACAGGTCTCTTCGACCATCTTAAGGAAAAGTCTACTTATAGTGCAGGATCTTGAGAAAGTCGTTCACTGACAGTATTTGTGTTTTCTTGTAGGTGATAATTTTGAGTAAATGTTGATCTCCACTGACGATATATTCTGCGCTCGCCGCAAAGGCGCAATCGATGAACTTATCATCGGCTGGATGCTCCAACACAACGCTTACTTTCTTAGTTACTTTGACAAATTTGCCTATCTTGAGCACCTCTTCCACCAAGTCTTCCTTGCTCAACCCTTGAACCCCGTAGATTTTTCTGAGTTTGACGTAAGATAGGACTTGGCTGAGTTCTTCCACGATTTCTTCAGAGAGAAGAATGCTGATTCTGCGATCTTCAGCTGCCTTTATGACCGCTGCAGGTTTTCCGCCCCAAAGAAGCGCTGACACCCAGACGTTGACATCAAGAACTGCTTTGGGCACGTGCTCCTTCGATAAGGGCAGCTATGTCTTCCTCCACTAGACCCATCTGTCGGGCTTTGCGCCATACGGGCTTGAGTGTTTCTTCAAACGATTTATCCACGATTTTTTTTAGGACAACGGTGTCATCGATAGCAATTGCAAGAATCTTTTCGCCTTTTTTCAGACTGGCAGCTTTGCGCACGTTCGCTGGAATGACTACTTGCCCTTTGGAGGAAACTTTGGTTGTTGACACTTCAACCATGCACTACACCGATACTATTGTAAGAATATTCTTACATTTAAACATCTACTAGCAGAGGGATACAGATAGCTAATCCAAGTCTTCGAAAATATCATTTCGGCGAAGTTAGACTATTCAAGAGACCAAAAT
>JBJKPJ010000262.1:0-5945 GCA_046706605.1 Bathyarchaeia archaeon
TGCCCTCTCTGCCCTTAAAGACGCCAAGCTCGCTCCCCACGCATTTTTTTCGCGTCACCTCTACTCCCTCAACCACAAAGACCCAAACAGGTCGGAGCAGGCATATCACCTTAACGTTAGCATTTTCAGCAGTTATGTCTGGGGCAAAATAGGTCTAGTCTAGAAATGCCCGAGGTAAAATTCAAAAAACCGCCTTTAAATAGCAACTTTGCTAGCCTCATGTAAAAAGTAGCAAGTGACCGTTGGCTTATGGAGGGGATTTTCCCCATTTTCCCGAGCTCAAAAAGTAACAAATTTTGCGCAACTGCGTTTTGACGGGGATATTTCTAGAATAGCAGTAGACAAAGAAGCCATCTGCAGGTTACGGCGAGCGCATTACTGAGGCTTCTTGTCGATTGGCATGATGCAGGTACGACGAGCTCAATGAAGCTGTTAAAGAAATGGATATGCCCTTTCGCTCTGCAGACCAATTCATAAACAACCAAATAGAAGCAGTTTTAGAGAAATATGAAGAACACAAGAAGAACAACAAAACTGTTGATCAAATCACCCGGGTTCCTTTTCGACGTTGACATGGTGTAGAAGGGTCAGTGAAAATGAGTGGATTTTCTGCTATAATATAACGACTACTGTTAAGTTACTTGATTAAAAATTGCTACGGTCTTCTGAATGTTTGCCCCGACGGAGAAAGAGTAATAGTTCCAATGCAAGGTGAATATACGCTCTGAAATTCATCTGAATTACTGATAGTTCGCATAGCTGCAAATGCCCTTATCTTACATTCTGGGAAAGCATCAGCTAATCGGTTTGCACATCCTAAAAGAGTAGCTCCACGTGTAATAATATCGTCAATTATGACTATTTCTTCTGGTTTTGATAACGCTCCTTGAACAATCAGAGAATCATAATGCTGCTCGGCTGTTGGTCTTTCGCTTGCCGGACTAGATGCTGCCTTGACAACAGGTTTAGACCTAGTTAGACAAGAAACCACTTTGCTTCCAATACCCTCAGCAACTAACGCCTTTGCGATTCTTTCTGGAACCCATAGTGTATCTGGTTGCATCAAAGAACTCTTGGGAGCAGGAACTAAAATTGTGTTAGGCTGAAAAAAATGAGCGAACGGAAGATTAGAAAGTTCTTGTTTAAAATTTTTTGCAATAAATTCGGACATCAAAACTGGAGGTTTACTTACAAATTGGTCACGTTTCAAAAATAGCATAACATCTTTTGAATGTAACGCTTTTTGTGTATCCCCTCGGGGGGTGTAAGTAAGGAGTGCACCAAACTCAAGTTGTGACAAGTTCAGAGTCACTGAATCACTTCAAGGATTTGTTTTTTAGAAGGTAATTCGTCCAGCACTTCCTCTGGGTCTGTAAATTTCACTGCACCATAACTTGCCAGTTTCTCTGTCCAGCTCAACGAAGAATCACGCATAAGTGGACTCCAAATAAATAGAGGTCGTCCAAGCCGCAGAGCTTCCCACCCTTGATGAAGTGAACCGCTAGTGTTGCCGGCTTCCATGATGATTGATGCGTCCGAGATGAGTGCCATTGTTCGATTTCTGATCACAAAATTTTTCGGCATTATGGGGTATCCGATTGGAAATTGAGAAATTGCTAAATATTTTTCCATGATGATTTCTTGAAGTTGCCGATTTTTAGAGGGATAAAATTTGTCCAATGGAGTTCCTAGAACAGCAATTGTGTTACCATTTGCTTCAATGGCACCTTTATGTGCAGCACTATCAATTCCTTCAGCTAGGCCGCTGACAACGGTAACTTTATGTTTTGCAAAAAATGATGCAACAATACTGGCAGCATTAAGTCCTTTGGAAGACGCTTTCCTTGAGCCTATCACGGAAACTCGTGGAGACGTCAAGGGTATCGGTAGTTGCCCTACAACATAGAGTTGTTTTGGCGCATATTTTTTTTCCACATTGTTCAGTGGGCCGATAAGTTCTTCGAGAGTATAAGTGGAAGGTTTATTTTCCATCAACATTTTCTTCCATTTTATATTTTACTATTGCAAGAATATTATAATACTATCGGTAAGAAAACTGGTAAGCACTTCTCCAACTCTACCTTTGTCGCGTTCTTTATATTCTTTTTATGATTGTGCCATTTTTTGAGCAAATATAAGAGCGTGAGATCACTTTTGTTTAAGGGTACAATTATCCTCATCGGTGGGCAACGACTGCCTAAAGTTTTTCCAGTTGTAAATCTCAGATTCTAGCGCCATCCGAAAAGAAGGAACAGTCTTACCCATAACACGCTAACCCTCCACTCAAACTCAATACCTTAAACATGGCAAATCACTCAGGAAGGATGCATCGACTAAAACGCTTTTAAAGCCAGTGTAGAAACGACCTTCGCGAAGTGGAGGGATGAGTAAAACTAAAGCGCTCCTCTTTTGTATCTGCATAGAATTTCTATCTCCAAACCCAACTTGATTCTCAAATAAAGTTCTTTGCAATCGTTGTTTGTCCAGCAGGTGCATTGACAGTAAAGGTTGCAATTTGAGTTGTCATTGTGTTTACTATGTCCCCATCAAAATAGTAACTTATGGTTACATTATAGGTATGTCCATTCTGTAAAGTAACATTGTAATTTCCAGCACGATTATCGCCTTGGGAAGTAAAATGAAAGTGGAATGCGGTCACAGTGCCTGTTTGTGTGTCAGTGAATTGTATTGTTTGAATAGTTGTTGGTGGAATTGAAAGTGCACCGCCGACGTATGCTTGCCCCGAAACTGTCACATCACCAGTTAAAACTGACACAACCACTGAAGCGTTTACGGACTGCTTATCGGTTGAAGCAATAATAGTGATAGAGTAGTTACCTGTTGCTGTGGAATCAGGGACATTCATGGTTAAGGTACTGGTAAAGTTTGACTTGCTAATCTGAGGCATGAAAGTGCAATTTATACCGCTTGAACTGTTACTAGTTAACGTTACATTTTCAGCTTTACCTATGGTGGTCACGTTGACTTGGGCTTGTAGGGTGTTTCCCTGAATAACTTCTGCTTGGTTTAATGAAACATTTAGGCTAAGTTTGGTGGGTACCTGATTTGAGTTTAGTTGATAATAAGAAACAATCAACAACGCTACCACAAGCACTATGATTACAACAACAATCAGGATGTTTCTTCGCTTGGTTGAGGTTTGAGCCATACATAGTTATAGGGAATTAAAGGCGATAAAAGCCTATCCGTAAACAGACCTTGACTAAGCTAAGTCAATATTTCTTGTCTTTCTGTCTGTCTGTTTGTTTGTCTGACTTGTGTGTGCTAAAGGAGAGAGAGTAAGAGAGTGAAAGTTAGAGAAAAATAGTTAGTTAATAGTTAGGGAGTAGAGGGGGAAAAAGATTAAAATTTAATCCCCTTCCCCCTCCTTCTTATGGCGCTAATTTAACAAAACGCGCGCGCGAGTATGTTATGATTACGGCACGCTAGGGCTTGCGGATGCTGAGCGTCCTGACACATCAGATATCAGAGACTGCACCTAAGCCATTGTTTGGTACGCCTCAGTCTTATTTTCAGGGTGAACAACAAAAGTGAAAGTGACTAATAAAATCCCAAGAACAAGGATTGCCTTCATCCGACATCCAGAACTCCGTGCAGCTATATCCCCATCCTCTATCCTTTGTTCAGTTTTTTATCGTTCAATAGCTCCATGACGAGGTTGAGGGAAACTAACTGAAAGAATGGATAAACCATAACTAAAGACAATTATTTGTTCTTCTTGAGAACATTATAGTGAACGCCTGTTCTCGTTAAGAACATCCAGGAACACTTTTGTTCTTCAGGGACTATTATTAGGCGCCTTGGCTAATAGGTGAGCGGTGAAAACCGAATGGTCGAAAAAAAGTAATCTTTTGCGCAGTACTCGCAGTAGCAATCGGAATCGCTACAGTTATACCAATGGAATATCTGATGGCCGCCCAAGCTCAAGAAGCCACTCAAACTGGACAAGCCCAGGCTGAAGCGCAAGCCCAAGCCACGACCCAGGCAACATACGACCCATGGTTCCAGATCAATGTCCCTTATATTTACGTTAATCTTGATCAAGGCGGCGGAAATGATACAGCGACATGGGATGGCGTGTTAATTCAGGGTGTCGCAAACTTCACCTTTGCCCCCAACGCTCTTGCCCTCAACAACACTGATGCCAGAATAGAGTTCTACCAGTTCCAAGTCAAATGTGAAAGCGGACCAATTCTGAGCATGACCTACAGCATGGCAGTCAGTAAAGCAGATGGAGCAATCACCGGCTCAGGAGACAACACTTTCAATTTCGCTGACGGAACCATCTACACAGCACCCGTCACTGGAGATTGCATGGGAGGCACAGTCTTATACGAAAGCCCATTGAACCCTATCGCAAACTTCACCTGCGGAGTCCTAAGCGACTATATTACCAACCTAAACGGAAACAGCGGCTCGCAAGTAATAGCTGAACTTAGAAGCGCCCAAACGCTATCCATCGACGTGACAAGAACCATCTCTGTTGCATTTCAAGGCAATGCAAACACAGCCACTATGACCACAATGTCAAGCAGCCAAATCCTGCAGCACATAGAACTAACAAAAATCAACAGTGGCTTCGTATATGGAACCTATGTACCCGGTTCCGTCCCATTCCCAATGGAAACCCCATAGGTGCATAACGTGGCTAACGATGAGCTTGAAGGTAACACTTTAACCGTCTACGCGTATGTTGTTCATGCAGCTAAACCGGTGGGCACAAGAGAGGTAACCAGAGGGGCAAACATTAGCAGCACAAGCGTTGCATCCAGGCATCTGCAGAAACTTGAGGACATGGGCTTAATCGAAAAAAACCAGTACGGCGATTACATCCTAAAGGAGAAAACAAACATCAATGGGCACGTGTGGGTTGGTCGAAACCTTGTGCCACGGTTGATGTTCTATTCCTTCTTTTTTCTAGGTGCTTTCGCAGCCGAGATAACAATAATACTGCTAAGCGCTCTAATAAAGGGCTTTGTGGTTCAAGTCAGCTTCTATTTATTAACGGGCATAACCGGAGTAGCCATGGCGCTATTTTTGCTTGAGGGAATCGTATTGTACCGGAAGCTTAAACCAAAGCATGTTGAACGGAGCGGCAAGGTTGGGTAACAAAGAAATACTGGCCACCTTAGTATCGGCACTAAATACGCAGACAAAATATGGCTTATCTGTGGAGTTTGATGCTAAGGGCAATCCGGTAATGAAGGTTGCTCCAGCAACCACTATTAAACTAATTGACCGATCGCTGTAATAGACGTTAGCTTAGCTCAAAGTGATTTGATTGTGGATTTTGCTGTTAGGGACAGCAACATGGCGCCACTCATTCGTCCACTTAGTCCAAAAGTGAGCGCGCTGATATATCGGTAATTAATGACGCTTAATACGCGCACTTAAAACTATACACTAACTAAAATCGCTGATGTACAAAAAAAGGGGAAAGTTTTAAGCCTCCAAGAAAATCGTCTATGCTGTTTTTGTTATTGGTTCTGTTTTCGGCTGTGCTGGCTGGGTTTGTTGGATGGCTGTGAGTGTTTGTTGGACTATCGCTGCTACGTCTGTTGGTGCTTGCGCGGTTTCTGCGGTTTGGCTTGCTTTGACGTCTTCGCTTAAGGCGGCTCCAAATACGCAGCCAAAGCCTATGGCAAAAAACGCCAGTGGCGCTTGGGTTGGTAATCCTGGGATGATGGTTACGCCTATGCTTCCAATCATCCACAAAATCACTGCGATGGGTACGGCGACAAAGGCGGCAGCCAAAAGCTTTCTACTAATACTAACCATATGAGATTTCACCTCCGATAAAATGAAGACTACTTGAGTCACTGGGATTTTTCGGGAAGAAACTTGGGTTATTGGACTTGGAAAGTGTAGGTTTCTGTAAAACTAAATGTGCCGCTGACAATTGCGGTTACAAGTGTGTAGGTGCC
>JBJKPJ010000263.1:0-17256 GCA_046706605.1 Bathyarchaeia archaeon
TTACCTGGAAAGACATCTGTAACTATTGCTGGCGATGTTGCCCCGACAAACGCCGCTCCTGTACCTTGAATAATTCTAAAAACGATAAGTTGAACGCCATTCGACGAAATGCTACATAACAAAGACGCTAAAGTGAAAAGTGCAAAGCCAGAAATAAATAAAGGCTTCCTCCCTCTCACATCGGAGAACCGACCGATGCTTAATAGAAGAACAGTTACAGCCGCCAAATAGGCTGTTGGGACCCATATAGCCATAGCATAACTCATGCCTAACCCAATGGACATGGAAGGTAAAGCGACACTAACTATTGAAACATCTAGGGGCATCATAAACGTCCCTACAGACGCAATAAGTAAAACTACCCATTTGTATGAAACAGCGTTAACTTGATTCCCTGCTACCATCGGCGGTTCTAATTTTTTCCCTTCAAACCGCATTTATTTTACAACTTTCCTAAACTGATACAAGGTTGCACTCATCGTTATGATTGCAACCAAAGCAATGACGCCCCATGCAGGCAGAATAGTACCCCAGTCAAAGCCCGATATCATAAACGCTCTGCTGGCATCAACCGCATAACTAACTGGATTGAACATCGATACTGTCTGCACCCAACCAGGCAAAAAGTTTATGGGAAATAACGCAGGGCTCAGGAATAACAGTGGAAACGTCAATACTCCACCGATGGAGAAAACTGTCTCCGCGCTTCGTGTCTTCATACCTAACGCCAGAGAGATTCCTGACCAAGCGAGACCAAAGAAAGCCAGCGTGAAGAATATGCCCAAGACGCCCAGAATACTTGTTGTGACCGTGGCACCTAATACGTATGCCAACCCTAATATGATGGCGGACTGGACTACCACCCTGAAAGCGTCACTACTTAGTCTACCCAACAGAATTGCTGGTCGGCTTACGGGCGTCACTAGCATCTTCTGTAAGAACCCAGAATCAAGATCCGCTACAATTGAATTTCCTGACTGAAGTGCACTGCCAAACGCGTTTTGCAGCAAAATCCCAGCGGTAGCAAACTCTAGATAGCTCACGCCAGCCGGCAAAACCCCAGGAAAACTGGAGAACCGCGTTAGCAGTTGCGTGAATAGTACTAGGAACAGAATGGGTTGGAAAAGAGAGAAAAACAGCAGAATGGGCGTGCGGACAAGTTTCTTCATGTATCTGACGAATATGTACCGTGTGTCAGACGCGAGAGTCATTTCAACGCCTCCCCGCGCCAAACATGCGACTTGGAGCCTTAACAAGCTCCTCGGTACGTATGCGTCGTCCTGTGTGCTTCATGAACACGTCGTCAAGGGAAGGCTGCGAAAATGTCACCGAAGTTAGCCTTATGTCGCTGCTGTCAAGCGCCCGTACGATGTCGGCGATGAGCAAACCAGCATTCTTGGCGTAGATGTTGATGCAGTCTTCAGAATTAATAACCTGTGACACGCCTGTCATGGTTTGAATAATTTCCTTCGCACGGGATCTATCGCGCTCACAGTTCTCCAGCGATACACGAATTGAATCCGCACCTATCTGGCTCTTTAACTCAATAGGAGAGCCACTGGCAACGATTTTACCAAAATCTATAATCGACAGGCGCTCGCATAGCTTATCAGCCTCCTCTAAGTACTGCGTAGTCAGGAAGATAGTTATGCCCTCTTTTTCGTTTAGTTTCCGCAGATACTCCCAGATTGTAGAGCGCGACTGCGGGTCCAAACCCGTCGTAGGCTCGTCAAGAAAAAGTAGTCTGGGCTTATGAATAATTGCTGTGGCGAGGTCAAGTCGCTTCTTCATACCACCCGAATAGTTCTTGGCACGCTTCTCTGCCGCAGACTCAAGACCCATAAGTTTCAGAAGTTCGCCCACCCTCTGTTTGATATCACTAGTTTTCATCTGGTAAAAATGACCCTGTAGTTCCAAATTTTCTCGACCAGTGAGATCGCCGTCGACCGTGGTGTCTTGGCTTTGGACGCCTATAACTTTGCGGATGGCTGCAGCATCTTTCTCTAAGTTGAAACCCGCTACTGTCACATCACCAGAGGTTTTCTGTAGTAGTGTCGTGAGGACTTTGATTGTGGTGCTTTTGCCTGCGCCATTAGGACCTAGGAAACCGAAGATTTCTCCTTCTCGAACGTTTAGTGAAATATTGTTGACTGCTTTGGTTCCGTCAGCGTAAATCAAGACGAGATCTTTAACAGTGATTATATCCGACATAAGCAAACCTGCCTATTAAAATGGTTGTGTTAACAACCATTCGAGTAAATGTGACAGCGGATTCTAATAAAGGTTGTGCACGCAACTAATTTACAATCTTTTCACTTTTGGTTTGATCCACCCTACAAATTTCCTTGCATCAAACTAATAACCGGGAAATAATTGAGCCAGCTATCCGCTAAAGTACCAGCCACCAAAATAATGAATAAAGCTTTTCTTTCGTTACTTACTTTAATCATTAGACGCTTTACCACTTTTCTCGTTTACTGCTAAAATGTTCTGATACATCTTCTCAAGCAATCGTATAACAGATGCCTTTTCATCTTCGGTTAAACCTACAGAGAGTATTTCGGTAAGTTGCTGTAAAACACTTTTCAGCTTTGGTCCCACGCCTCTCCCTTTCTTTGTCAAGTATAGTTTGTAGGCTCGGTTGTCTGTTTCATCTCTTTTCCTAATTACATAGCCTTCTTTTACAAGCTTAGCTATCGCTCTAGCCGTCGTTGCTTTGTTGACTCCAAACTTTCGCGTGAGAGTTTCCTGATTTATTCCATCCTCATTTTGGAGGAATGATATGAATGAGATTTGTCCAGTTCCAATTCTGTATTCTTTAAGCTCTGCATCTACGTAAATGTTGATTTGTTGATAGATTGTAGAAATCAATCTACCAAAGGATATTGCGCGTCTCATTATTATTCTAGCCAACCAAGTATAACGGTTACTGGTTACCATTACGAGCAAAAGACAGAAATTCTAATAAAGGTTGTGAATGCAACTAATTTGTCGGTTTGCCTTTACCCATCGGAAGTCAAATTTAATAAAAACATTAACCTTTACCAATAGGTTTTTCCTACGAATCCTTAAATAATAATAGCTGTAGTCGATAGTTAAGCTGAACATTTCACGATTAACTCAGGACACAGGAGAGATAAACCGTGGTACATCAAGAATGTATAAACTGCAAAACAACATACGGCATAGACGAGATTGTTTATTTCTGCAAAAAATGCGGAGACATACTGGAAATAAAATTTGACCGCCAAGAGATAGCTGAACGCTTAAAAGAAAGCGACTGGCTAAGCAAACCCCTCTCGGTGTGGCGCTACCGAGACTTTATGCCCATCCATGAATCCACAAAAATCGTCACCCTAAACGAAGGCGGCACAGGACTGCACTGCTCAGAACGGCTGGGCGCAGAATTGGGTTTAGAGAATCTTTACGTTAAAAACGAAGGCGAAAATCCCACAGGCAGTTTCAAAGACCGCGGCATGACTATGGGCGTCACCAAAGCCGTAGAGTTGGGTGCAAGACATGTTATCTGCGCTTCAACAGGCAACACATCTGCGAGTTTGGCAGCATACGCCGCACGTGCAGGGATAAGGTGCACGGTTCTGATTCCATCGGGGAAAATTGCTTATGGCAAGCTCTCGCAAGCCATGATCCACGGCGCAAAAGTCCTACAAGTTAAGGGCAACTTTGACCAAGCCTTAGAATTCGTGCTTAAACTTGCTGAGAAACACAAAGATATCTACCTGCTCAACTCAATTAACCCCTTCCGCATTGAGGGGCAAAAGTCATTGGGTTTTGAAATCTGCGAGCAACTAAACAACCAAGCCCCCGACCGCATCATAATTCCAGTGGGCAACGCTGGAAACATCAGCGCGGTCTGGAAGGGATTAACAGAATTCTACAAGCTGGGCTATATCAAAAAACTGCCCAAAATGACTGGCATCCAAGCTGCAGGTTCTGCACCCATCGCGCAGGCAATCAAGGCAGGTAGTGACAAAATCGTTCCTGTGGAGTACCCTGAAACCATCGCCACCGCCATCCGCATCGGTGCACCCGTAAGCTGGAAAAAAGCTGTCAACGCCATCCATGAATCCAACGGCACCGCCGAAACTGTTACTGACGAAGAAATCCTAGACGCCCAAAAAATCCTTGCACGCGTTGAAGGTATCTTTGTGGAGCCCGCAAGCGCCTCATCCATCGCTGGATTAAAGAAACTGGTAAACAGTGGCGTCATCGGCAAAGATGAGCGGGTGGTGTGCATTACTACCGGGCACGGCTTAAAAGACCCCGATACAGCCATTAAACAGAGTGAGAAGCCTGTTGAGGTGGATGCTGAGATGTCAGCCATCGAAAACGCTTTAGGGTTGAAAGAGAAAGTTCCAATCTTAGCACGGTGATTAGTAGATGAGGATAATCTTAGTTGGCTACGGAGTGGTCGGCAAAGGCGTATCAACCATCCTTGCACGCAGATATAGTGAGAAAGTTAAAGACTACGGGTTTAACCCCAAAATTGTTGCCATTGCAGACATCGACGGTGCCGTAATAAACCCCCGCGGCCTAAGCCCAGAGAAACTTGAAGCCATAAAACAACGTGGCTACCCAATTTCAAAAGACCCAGATTTTGGTCATCCAGGACTTTCAGCGCTTGATGTTATTGAGTCGGTTGAAGCCGAAGTTGTTGTAGAAGTTACCCCTGTTAACATCAAAAATGCTGAACCCGCCTTATCTCACATCACTAAAGCGTTTAAAACAGGCAAACATGTGGTTACAACAAACAAAGGACCCCTCGCGTTGGCTATGCCTGCATTAACTGAGCTTGCAGAGTACAACAACGTTTACTTGCGATTCAGCGGTACTGTCGGCGGCGGGACGCCCATGTTGGAATTTGCCAAACGATGTCTCGCAGGAGACAAAATTCTTGCCATCCGCGGCATCTTAAATGGCACCACAAACTATATCCTAACCGAAATGGCTCAAAACCGCGTTACCTTCCAATACGCACTGGCAAACGCCCAAAAGCTGGGATTTGCTGAACGTGAGCCCTCTATGGATATTGATGGGTTTGACACGGCTTGCAAAGTTGTAATTTTAGCTAACTGGATTTTAAACAAGAAAGTAACCCTAAAAGACGTGGATCGCACAGGCATCCGCGATGTCAAATTGGAAATGCTTGATGAAGCAGCCAAAAACGGCAACACCCTCAAACTTACTGGCACAATCGAAGATGACATTGTCTCGGTGAAACTCACCGAAATCCCCAAAACCAACCCTCTGTGCGTCAGCGGAGTACTAAACGCTATAACCTTCTCCACCGAGTTTGCAGGCGAACAAACCCTGGTGGGCAGGGGCGCAGGCGGCATAGAAACTGCCAGTGCAGTTTTAAGGGACCTCTTAGATATAAGACGTAAATTAGCAACAAAACTACTCACCTAAAGGCGGAAGGAAATGAAGAAAATCGTCATGAAGTTCGGCGGAACCAGCGTTGGCACAGGTGAAAGCATATGCCACGTTGCCGAGTCAGTCACTAAATACGCAAAAAACGACTACAAAGTAGCTGTTGTAGTTTCAGCGTTAGCTGGAGTCACCAATAGCCTATTTGAGGTTGCATGCCAAGCTAAAAAAAGCGACGAAAAACAAATTGAAACCTTCACCAAAGCTCTACGACAAAAACACTTGGAAGCCGCTGCAACTGCCATTAAAAGCAAAGAAATCCAAGACGAAGTTAACCAAATCACCCAAAAAACAATCGACGAACTAGAAAAGGTCCTGACAGGCATCTGCTACGTTGGCGAACTTACCCCAAAATCCAAAGACTACGTTGCCTCCTTTGGCGAACGACTATCAGCGCCCATAGTTTGGGGAGCCATAAAAGACCACAAACAGGAATCCCAATGCTTCACAGGCAAAGAAGCAGGAATCGTCACCGACTCAAATTTTGGCGAAGCAAACCCGCTCATGAACTTCACCACGCACCTAATCCGCGAACGATTGGCACCTCTCTTTGAAAAGAGCGTTATCCCAGTGGTTACAGGCTTTATTGCTGCAAACCAAGATGGCATCGTCACCACAGTGGGACGCGGAGGCAGCGACTACACCGCCACAATCCTTGGCGTGGCTCTACAGGTTGATGAAGTCTGGATATGGACCGACGTGGATGGCATAATGACCACTGACCCCAAACTTGTTCCAGCCGCCCGTATGCTGCCCCAACTCAGCTACCAAGAAGCCGCGGAAATGGCGATTTTCGGCGCCAAAGCCATGCACCCACGCGCATTAGGACCAGTCATCAAAGAAAACATCCCTGTACGAATCCGCAACACCGCCCACCCCGAAAACATGGGCACCCTAATAACCAAAGACCCAGCCGCAAACGAAAACAAACCAGTCAAAGCCGTAGCAATGATAAGAGATGTTGCCATGCTAAACGTTGCGGGCGCTGCCATGGTTGGAGCCCCAGGTAGCTACGCCAAAGTCTTCGACGTGCTGGGCAAAAACGGAATCAACGTCATGATGATATCCACTGCAGCATCCGAAGCCAACATCTCCATGATAATCAAACGCAGCTTACTAGGCAGGGCTATTAGCAACATAGAAATTGCGCTGCTTGAACGAGGCGGCATAGTCAGCGAAGTCACCACCGAAGACGATGTTGCAGTCATAGCTGTTATGGGCGCTAACATGAAAGGCACTCTTGGCGTTGCATCCAGAATCTTTAGCACCGTAGCCAAAAAAGGCATAAACATTCGCATGATAGCGCAAGGCAGCTCTGAGCTGAACATTTCGTTTGTAGTTAAAGAAAAAGACGGCGTAGAAGTCGTTCGAGCGATTCATGAAGAATTCGATTTAGACAAGGCATAATTTCTATCCTTTCCTCATTTTTTATTTGCACTCAAAATTTTGATTGGTTTTGGGTTTTCATATATGGGTTGATTTTAGAAAGGCTACTGCGGTTTTTGTACTGATTTAAGATATTCTTTATTTTCAAAGAGCGGTCGACTTAACGTAAATTTGCACATTTACGTTAGCAACGTTTTGCCCCAAAAACTCAGATAAACTTCCCGACCACTGCGCCTTTGAGTCAGCCGTAAACCCAACAGTCTGCGCAATCCCCCGCCACAACAACGCCTTATCATAGTCCTTGGCGTCCTGTGGCATAAACTCAAAAATCGAGCGGCTCGCCACGATCACCAGCTTTTTCTTCATCCGCGAGATAGCCACATTGATTCGGTTTAGGTTAAGCAGAAAATCGCTTTCAGTTCGGACATAGTCGGGGTCGCTGACTGTTGAAGAAATAATGATGAAGTCTGCTTCGCCGCCTTGATAACGCTCCACTGTGTCTACGCGCGTACTTTTGCAGCCTTGTGCAACCATGTTTTTAAGCAGACCCTTCTGGGCGTTATGCGGAGTAACTACGCCAACCCCATCGATTGAGGCGTTATCAACTAACCCTTGCACAATCTGCGCTTCAACAAGGTTGGATTGAAAGCTTTCTGCTTCATCGTGAACTACCAAAACAAAAACGTTCTCGGGCGCTAAAACAACCGTGAGCCCCTCTGTTTTAGGCTCACAGGGGGGCAAGGTTTGTTTTTGGTCAGAGTGGAAATCGATTTTGTCTTTCTCATAAACCCAATCTTTTAAAAACTCAGCCACAGCCCTGTGACATCGATGGCTCTCACAAAGTCGCACAGCAGGAATCTGTTTGTCTGCAGGGTAATGACATTTGATGCGCTCAATTCCAAGGTCTTCTTGTCTTAGTAGCCGCAGAAAATCCATAGCCGACAAAAACGAAGCCATCTCCTCTAGGGTTCGGCGGTCTTCTTTTTCCCAGTTATGTACCACGATTGGGGGTAGTTGTCGGTGGTCGCCTGCGACGAGGATTTGGCTGTTTTTGGACAAGAAGCTGCCTGATAGTATGAGTTCGGGTAGGCGCATCATGCTTGCTTCATCCACAGCCAGCAGATCAAAGAAGCCTTCACCCCATGGGGGTTCGGAGCCGCCGATTTTTTTCATAAGCCCATACAACCCTGGCGGGGTAAGGCACAAAACCAGTGGGTACAGTTCTTTGGCTGTCGGAGATAGGGTTGACTGATTCATCAAGCACCCTGACAACTCATCTACAGCGTCTTGGTTTTCGTTGTAGTTAACGTAATTTACGCCTTCTATGGGCTTTGCCGCGGCAACAGAGCCGCTCAGCACGCGGTAAATCATCAAGTCCTTAAGGTCACTGCCGCCTTCCCAAAAGTAATCCTTCAAGCACCTAGCCAGCTTGGTGACAAATTCCTGAATCGCCTTGTGAGTTGGCGCAACCATAAGCACCCTGCAGCGACCATGCGCACGGTGGGCAGCTACGTGGGCTAAAACCGCTAACTGTAAAGTCTCCGTTTTCCCCGTTCCCGGAGGACCCTGAAGCATAACCACCTGCTCTTTCCCGAAAATCTGCTCCACAAAACGCCGCTGTTCAGGCTTAGGAGGGAAACGTCTGCCTTCAGCCCAACGCAAAAACGAAGACGCCGCATCTTTAGGCAAGGCTTTGTGCAATGAATTTTCGGGGTTTCCCGTCAAAAAGCCCGCCAGCAATCGGTAAAGCACATTGTTGTCGGCTTGGTCAAGGCACTTTGCTGCTCGATCGGAAAGTATGTCGTCGGCTAATTCGTCTAAAATGTAGAATCGCCCCACTTTGAAGAGCTGCATGTATTTGTTTTGTGCTTTTGCGAGGTCAACGGTGGGGAGGTTGTGCCATGCACTGTATTTTCTGCCTTTGCCACTAGGCCAAGTAACTACGTTGATTGTTACCTCAGAGTGTGGCACGTCAACTTTTTCTACGATAGCGCGGGCTGATTTTGCCACCTCCGAGGGTGAGCGTTTTTGGGCTTCCTCAAACTGCTCCTGCGCGGTGCGTCTTAGTTCAGTGACAACCATCCAGTCGCCTGAACTTGAATCATCCGAACCCTTAACTCTACAGGCGTTAGCAACACAATACGACTTGGGCAACCCGACGTCATCGTAAATCAATCTGCCGCGCACCACAAAGTCCCGTTCCGACTCAGCGATGCTGGTACACTGGAAAATCAGTGAGCGCCCGGAAGCAACTCGCTGGTAAGGCAGCAGGGCATAGTGCTGGTACATTTCTTGGCGTTTAGAGAAATATTCCAAATCCAAAAACTCAAGGCAACTCCGCTTAAGCGTGGCTTGCCCCAGCGAGAACTCGGAAATTTTAGGAATCGCGATTGGTTTTTTGCCCAGCCGTCTGTTTCTGATGTTTAGTGACCGCTCAATATGTTCCAGCGCTAAGCAGATTTTTTGTCCCATCAGGCTGAGTTCTTCGTCGCTGATTCGGCGGGTTTTCTGGTTGTAGTCGCACCATTTGCGTTTTTCCAGCAAAATCTTGGCGCGTCCTTTCTCAGTATAGTTTTCCAGTCTGCCCTTGGCACCCCAGATGTATTCTATGGGCAGTTGGCTGCTGAATCTAGCGCGGGCGGGGTAGTATTTGTCGCTGTGCTGGTTTTTTTCCCGCAGAAACTCAATCGAACCGTCAGCCACGCGGTTATAAGGCAAGGAGAAGTTGAAAAAGCCGTCACGAAAAACCAAACTCAAATCAACCCGCGAGCCGTCTTTGCGGACAGCCATCCACTGCGAATGAGGAAAGTAGCCTGCTTGCTCCAAGATCGGCAGCAACCCAGTGCTGTGGTACTTTAGGGCTTTTCTGTTGGCAACTTCATCTTGGATTATGGAAAACATGGGTTGATCAATGGCTTGCCGCAAACCCAGCAGGTCCCGTATGGCTTTGGCGCTCATCAATGAGGGCTGGCGGCAAACAGATTTCATAAGTAAGTCGCGTTCTTGGCGGCTGAAAAAGTAGAGGTGAATTGGTGCTTCGTCGGGGCAGCCAATTTCATCTGCCACTTTGATGATAGCTTGGGTCAGCTGCTGGAAAAAGCTCTCCATCAGGTTTTTTTCTTCATCTAAGCATTGCTGTCGATCATCGGGGAGGTTTTGGATAACTTGGGAAACGCTGGGAGGCTCACCTCGGTATTTGGTGCAGTCTACTCGGGCGCTGATTAGCGAGATAACATCAAGCATATAGTCTCGCTCAACAAAAAGGTAAACCCGAATCATAGAGTCAGGACCAAACATCAGCGACCCCTCACTGCCAGCCACAGACGAATCCTCAGGAAGCCCGCCGTAGCCTGTGCTTGTTAGCCAAGGCATGATGCGGCTTCTGTTGGCGTAAGGACTCTCAGGACGTATCCCACCGAGCATAAACTGGGCTCGCTGAATCAGCCAATCCAGCTTGGCACCCACTACGCGATCAGTGGATAGCAGATTCACCATCTTAGGGTCTTTGGCGGGGACAGCTTCAAAGTCGTAGGGGCGCAAAGCCTGTGCGTCTTTCACAACTTTTAGCTTTGCTAAATCCTCCAGCCGCTTAATGCCATAGTGCCCCAACGCTTTCTGTTCACCTCGGCTCAAATTAAGGAGCGCAATGCTTTCAGCTTCAACAGAGCACACAATGCAGAACTCATTGAAACCGCAGTTGTCGCATCGCTGACAAAGCTGATACTCCACTTCATCTAAGGGAGTGCACCTAATTCGGTTTAGCTCGCCATTTTCTGCCAACAGCCGCTCCACATCTTGGATAAGTGGGCTGAGCTTAAAATTTGGCAGAGCGTCAGCGCTTAGGCTTTCGAGGCTGGTTTCGCGGTGAATAACCCCGCCCTCTATTGTAATTTTATCAAGCAAGTCAGCCAACTCTTTGGAGAGAAGCAGCACGTAGATGGCAACTTGGATACGGTGGGCCGTTTGCTCCATCCATGAGGCTTTAAGCTCAAAAATCCGTACCCGAACGCGCCCATCTTTTTGAGACCAAATAGCGATCAAGTCAGCGATGCCGTTAATTTTCCAAACTCCAATTTGCCCTTTCATAGGAACTTGATAGAGCAAAATTGGCTTATCCTCGGCAACCTCGCCCAAAGCAAGCTGATTCTCAATAATTTGGCGTATCTCAGTGAAGACGACTTGTTCATTGTCTTGGCACTTGTTGAAGTCAAAATATTGGGATGCCTTAACTCTGAGTTCAGCGACTTTCTTTTCTTCCAGAATCTTTCCTGCGCCGTACAGCAGTGGGCTGATTGGTTTGAAGGCTTCTGGCCAGCGGCGGCTGTCCTCGTTTTCATCTTCGTCAAGTCTCAGCTTAAAGAATCGGGGGCAACAGTTAAAGCGGATGTACTCGGCGATTCCAGACGCGGTTAAGGAATCTTGGGGGTGCTTTTCTTTTGTTAAATGGTTTAAATCCAAATCTAAATCGCCTTTTCCCAATGCTTCGCCTCCAAACTTTGATGCCCTTACACAACAGACAGGGATTATTGTATTTACCGTATGCTTATCTTAAAGGCGTTACCTAAAAACCCAAAAAACCAGAAACTGACTTTAGTGTGCTGTGTGGTTTTTGCTGTTGCCGTTTATGCGGTTGTTGTTTTTGGTTGAGAAGATTTGAAAAGCCACAATGATGCCATAGAAGCAGTAGGAGAGCAGAAGGACAGGGCGGTGAACGGCGTATTTGAGGTCGCTGACCATAAATTCTATGTGTTTGTTTATGGTCCAAACAGTTTCTGGACGGTAATGGATACAGTAAGGCTCGTAAACCCCAAGCACGTCGTAGCCCTTGCTGTTTATCCAATCTTTAATGTAGCCATCCTCGTAAGTGTGCAGTTTAAAGGGGATTTTGATGTCTTCAACTATTTTTTTACGCACCAGCAAATCGTGGGTACCGCCTCTTTTCTGGAAAATCTTTAGCGTAACCCGCTCAAACATCCTAAGAATCTTCATCCCCCGCAAAACAGACCAAATCTCAATCCCCCAAACTCCCCCCACATTATCCCGCACCAACTTTTGTGCTTCTGCAAACCAGTTCTTAGACAAAGTCACGTCGCTATCAACAAACATGAACCACTCAGTCTGCACTAGTCCAATGGCGGTTTGCCTTGCGCTGCCGCGGGTGCCTTTTTCCTGAACAACAATGACTTTGCCGTATTTTTCTTTGTATTCCTGCACGATCTCCACGGTGCCATCAGTGGAGAAGCCGTCAACCACAATTAGGTTGTTGACTGGAACGTTTTTGTAAACTGAATCAAAACATTCGCGTAGCATTCGTGCGCTGTTCATGGTCAAAATGGCGACATCAATGGGTCCCGTTACGGTGCAACTTGTCAGTGCCGGCTGCTCGGGCGTCATTTTAATATCCCATTAAGCCGCAGCAGCGGGAGCAGATTGGAAACACGCCGTTTTCGCAGCTTCGCAGTGCTCGTCGGAATTTGCGGTGTTTTTCGTTGTTGTAGATTTCAAGGATGCTTGATTCCATAATGTTTCCAGTTATAAAGTCAGGGTGGTCTCTGCATGTTACGGCATCTCCATTGGGCATAATGTCAAGTTGGTACCAAGGCGAAATACATTTCTTGTAACCGAAAAAGTTCTCAGGTTCCATATAGTACGTGCGTATTTGCTCGGGTTTGAGGTCAGGCACAAACAAAACAGGCGTCTTGAATTTTCCAGATTTAATTTCCTTAACCTGTTGGGCAATTTTGTCAAAATCCAAAACAGTGGTATCGCGGACATAGCCTTTCCAAGCAAACGGCTTAACTCCCAGCTTTTCATAAGCGATTTGGGTATGTTTCTGACCAATCCACTCACGCGTAAACCATGAGTAATAAACGGTGATGCCGTCTACGCCGAGTTTTTCTGCTTCTTTGATGGTTTCCACCAGTGTAGATTGGTTGTTCTGGGAGATCGTGGTGATGACAAAAATGGCTGGGCGCTTTTTCTTCTTCTGCTGCTTAAGCTTCTGAATCTCCATAATTCCCTTCATGGCAGTGTCAAGTGCGCCCGGGACGCCACGACATTTATCATGGATTTCCCGCGGTCCATCAAAAGAGACGCAAATCATGTCCCAACCGTTATCCACAATGGTTTCCGCGTTTTTCTGCAGCCCAACACCATTGGTTACAATTTGAACCGTCAAACCCTTCTGCTTCATGTAATTAACAAGAGGAACCAACGGCTCATACAAAAACGGCTCGCCGCCTGTGATGTAAACGTGGACTTTTCGGGGAGCAACCTCATCAATTACCCGCTTGTAAACCTCAACCGGAACTTCTCCAGCGACAACAGGTTTGTCTCCTGCCGCGTTATAGCCGACATTTCCCCACTGAGCGCAGATTGCACAGCGGTGGTTACAGCGGTGAGTAATTCGCAGGCTCAAAAGCCAAAGTGAATTGCTGCTTCCATCTTCATTGCCGTAATCAAATTTTGCTTTAACGTATTCTCTATATGCACCTCTGCCAAAACTCATCATTAAAGAGGGATTTTTGCATACGGGACCCAGGAATTGTGTTGGGATACGTCTCATGTGCACTGCACGTTTGCTTATTGCCTTAGGCATCTGTATAATTTAAATTTGACTCAACAAAAAGGCAACAACTGTCTGTAAACAACCTGCAAATTAAGTGGACTGTGAATTGCTGTTTTTGCTGTTATGCAACTCCGATAGGCGCAGAATAGATTCCTTGTAAACCTCTATTGAATCCAAGTATTCCTTAACTTCAATGTGCTCGTCCAATGTATGGTCAAGATGCGAGTCGCCTGGACCATAGGTGACGATAGGCAAATTCATGGCTTTCCCCAAAATGTTCATGTCGCCAGTTCCAGTTTTGTGTAGAAGCGTTGCGGGTTTGCCGAGGACTTTTCGCACAGAAGAAGACAGCACATGTACCAATGGGGAAGCCTTGTTAACCTCAAAGGGCTCAACGGTGTCCATAACGGTTGCTTTCACAAACACTTTTGGATTAGTGTCCTGATATTTGGCAATTATCTTTGCTATTTGTTCGTAAACCTTGGCGGTGGAAAACTGGATAGGCACCCGCACGTCGATGTTCATTTCAGCCTCAAACGGAACCACCGAAGTTGCTCTGCCGCCCATAAGTCGAACCAAACACGCCGTGACCGCGTTGTATGGACTTGCAGACGGATCCAGTGAAGGATAAGAGGAAGCGTTTTTGATTTGTTTCCAAACCTCAATTGCTTTCTCTAAGGCGTTATCGTAAAGCCAAGGCGTCGAAGCGTGCCCTGTTTCAGTTTTGACCAAGACTTTGAGTTGGATTTGTCCCTTGTAGCCAATGGTTACGTTTTCAACGCCGCTGGGTTCACCGAAAATGGCGTAATCAGCTGTAATTCCCTGCGTGATGAGGTGTTTTACGCCGCGGCTGGTTGCTTCTTCCTCCACAACGCTTGCAAGTAAAATTTTGCCCTTAAACCGAGGGTCCTTGCTGGCGGTCAACGCAGCCATAATCATGGCGGCAAGCGGACCCTTTGCGTCAACTGCGCCCCGCGAAAAGATTTTTCCTTCCTCTATGCGAAGAGGCAAAACCCCTGCAACTGTGTCCATGTGCCCACATAGAAAAATGACGGGTTCACCTTCACCGATGACACCTATAACGTTTCCTATGGCATCTATGACGACTTCAAACCCCATTTTGGTCATTCTTGACTCTAGAAAAGAGGCTGCATCGCCTTCTTTTCCTGAAGGGCTGTAGATGCCCAGCAGGTTAGTTAGGAACCGAACTGCTTGCTCGCTCATTTTCTTCCTCACCCAAAACCGTATCTATCACTTGAATAGCCTTGTCAACTTGGGCTTCCTCTATAACCAGAGGCGGCAGCAAACGCACAACAGTTCTGCCAGCATCCAGCACCAAAACACCTTGCTCAAGCGCCTTCAAAATCACGTTTAAAACATCATAGCGCAACTCAATACCAAGCATTAAGCCTAAACCGCGGAAATCCTTCACGATTTTATGCTTTGACTTTAAGCCTTTGAGCTGGGACTTGAAGTATTTACCCATCTCAGCGGCTTTATCCGCAAGTTTCTCTTCAACTAACACGTCGATGGCAGCGCATCCTGCAGCGCAAACCAGCGGGCTTCCGCTAAAAGTAGTTGAGTGCTCGCCTAGTTTGAAGGCAGACATTATCTCTTCTTTAGCTACCGTTATGCCTATGGGTAACCCTCCAGCGAAGGGTTTAGCTAAACACATAACATCGGGGGTAACGCCCCAGTTTTGACAGCCGAAAAGTTTCCCTGTTCGTCCAAAGCTGGTTTGAACCTCATCAAACATCAAAAGCACGCTTTTTTTGTCGCAGATTTCCCGCACTGCTTGCAAGTAACCGTCAGGTGGCACGCGGACACCGCCTTCTCCGCGAATCGGCTCCATCAAAACCGCAGCTGTTTTTTCGGTTATTGCATCACGGATTTTGTCAGGGTTGTCGGGGGCGACGTGTTTGATGTCTGGAACAAGCGGCTGGAAGGGTTCACGGTATTTTTTGTCCCAAGTAGCAGACAGTGCACCCATAGTTTTGCCGTGAAAGGCGCCCATTAGGGCGATAATTTCGGTTTTGCCTGTAGCTTTCCGTGCCAGTTTAATGGCACACTCCACGGATTCTGCGCCGCTGTTAGAGAGAAAGACCTTGTCTAAGCCTTTTGGCGTTATCTGGACAAGTTTTTGGACAAACTCTGCACGTTTGTCGTTGTAAAAGCCGCTGTGGCAGGAAATTAGTTGTTCAACTTGGGCTTTAACTGCCTCAACAATTTTTGGATGGCAGTGCCCTAGCAACGCGACGCCGTAGCTGCTTGAGCAGTCAACGTATTCTTTGCCGTTTATATCCCAGACCGTAGCGCCTTTGCCGCGGGTGAGCACAAGGGGTTTTTTAGAGAACACATTTGCCATGTAATGGTTTTCTATGAACATTATTTGTTTGTCATTCACTGGTTATCACGGTCCCAACTTGATGATTAAGCACTGAAGTGATAGGTTGCTTGGCTGTGCCCGACGTAATCAAAACTTCTCCTACACCTTGGTTTAAGGCTTCTAAGCCAGCGTGGACTTTGGTGCTCATGCCCCCGCCGATTTTGGAAAGAACCTCTGTAACCTCGGTTGCAGCGATTTTGGGAACACGCTTGCCCTTAAGCATCAAGCCCTCCACGTCAGTGAGCAAGATGAGTTTGTCGGCTTTTAGGGCGCCGGCAACAATGGATGCGGTGCGGTCGCCATCCACGTTCAGGGGCTCGCAGTCTTGGCTCAAAGCAATCGGAGTGACTATGGGTATGTAGCCTTTATTCAGCAGTAGGCTGAGCAGGTCGGTGTTGACTTGGGTGATTTTGCCTGTGTAGCCGCCGTCAATGACTTTTTTCCGTCCCCGCTCGTCAATAACGATAAGTCGGGTTTTTCGTTCTGCTTTGAGAATTGCGCCGTCCAGCCCGCTTAAGCCCACCGTTGGCAGCCCTTGGCTTTCAAGCGCCAGAACTATTTGTTTGTTCATTTTGCCTGCCATGACCATAGTGTAGATTTCGATGGTTTCTTTGTCGGTGTAGCGGCTACGAAAGCCCTCGGGGGACATAATGAATTTTTGTTCTTTGCCTAGTTTGCTGGCGATTTCGGTAACTTCTGCGCCGCCGCCGTGGACCAAGACGATTTTATGTTGTTTGGCGATTTGTTTTAGGTCGCTGACCAAATCTTGGGAGGCACCTTCTTTTAATATGCTTCCCCCCATTTTAATAACAAGCAACATGGCGGTCACACCGGATGGAACCCAGTGCTCTTAAGGCCTGTGGTCTCGTCAATGCCCATCAATATGTTGAGGCATTGCACACCCTGTCCCGCGGCACCCTTCACCATGTTATCCAGCGCCGAGAACAAGATAAGGCGGTTGGCGTGTTCGTCGATTTCAAAGCCTACATCGCAGAAGTTGGTGCCGACGGTGATTTTGGGGTCAGGCAACTGGTATGGTCCTTTGAGGTATTTGACTAGGCGGATAAAGGGTTCGGTACCGTACATGCCGCGGAGTGCTTTCCAGAGGTCTTTGACGGCGAGAGGCTGTTTGGGATAGGTGTGGATGGTGGCTAAGATGCCGCGCACCATGTTGACGGCGTGGGGTGTAAAGGAGATTGTAACTTGCTCGCTGCTCAGTGCGTTGAGTTCCTGCTCAACCTCGGCGATGTGGCGGTGTCCGACGACTTTGTAGGGGCGCACGCCACTGAAGCGTTCAGGGTGATGGCTGGCAAAGTTTGGTTTGCTTCCGCCGCCTGAGGAACCAACCTTCAAGTCAACCACAATTTTGTCCTTACTAATCAACCCAGCTTTCACAATGGGTGCTAAGGCTAAAATGGCAGCGGTAGCTTCGCAGCCGGGGCAGGCGATGAATTTGGCGGTTTTAATT
>JBJKPJ010000264.1:0-10970 GCA_046706605.1 Bathyarchaeia archaeon
AAAATACCAATCTACCAAGGTTTCCCGCAAATTGGTCGAGAAGGTTTTGGCAGCGGTTGGGTGGGCGCCTTCAGCACACAACTCGCAGTGCTGGCGATTTATCTTTCTAGAAGATGCAGCTTTGAAGTGTCGGCTGGCGGAGGCAATGGCTAATGCATGGGCTGTGGATTTGGAAAAAGACGGGGCAAAAGTGGAGCCCCAAGCTCGAGCTGATAGGGTTGAGCGATTTGCGCAAGCGCCTGTGCTGATTTTGGCGTGTCTGACCATGGAGGGGCTGCGCAGATTTCCCGACAAGGTGCGGCAGGGGTTTGAGCGGGATTTAGCTATGCAGAGCTTAGGCGCCGCCATGCAGACGCTGCTTTTGACTGCCCATACGGCTGGGTTGGGGGCTTGCTGGTTCTGTGCCCCGGGTTTCTGCAAAGAGGTTGTACGCGCGGTGCTTGGAATTCCTGATTCTGTGGAGCCGCAGTCGTTTGTCATCTTGGGATACCCCGCTGAGGCGCCTAAAACTCCGCCCAAAAAGGCGCTGGAGCAGTTTTGTTTTGTGGATTTCTGGGGCAACCCACTGATTTAGGTTCTGTTTGGCTGCGAAAACGCCAATGGCACATACAACTCTTGATTCCCCATAAACCCGCCTATAGGTTCTACAACGAGTTTCTATTAGGCATCAAATATATTGACGATAAATGCGTTTACGACTTAATCATGGTCAAGAGCATTTTAAAGCGGGTTTTTGCCATTAGTGCATGGGGTTGGTTGGCGGGCATAACGGTGACTTCGCCTTGGGAAAGCGTGATGGGCTTGTCGCTAATTGTGACTTCGACTGCACCTTCGAGCACCTGCACCATAGCGTCAAATGGCGCGGTGTGCTCGCTCAAACCCTGCCCAACGTCAAAAGCGAACAGAGTCACGGTTCCAGTTTGTTTGTCAATAAGGGTGCGGCTTACCACGGAGCCATCTTGGTAATCGATTAAACCGTTGAGGTTTGAGATTTTTGCCGAGAGTAAGTTGGAGTATAGTTTAGTCATGTTCAATTCCTCATAAGTGGATTGGGTGATAGGATTTTCACTCTTTTTGTCTGAATTAGAAAGAAATAAGGTTTTGCATGGAACATCGGGAATAAACTTAAGAATTAGGCTAAAAAACATTGGAGTTGTCTAGAAAGCATGTTAACAGGAATTGCAACAGACCCTTTCCGTTGTTTTTCTGCTCAAATTGCTTTAAGCTTTATTGTGTGAACGGCGTGATTCGCTGTTTTTTTGAAAATCGCGGCTTGAACAGTTGCCATTTTCATATAAGCGTAAATCCATGAAATCACAATAAAAAGCTGCTTTTTGTTAACAGTGAGAAAAAACCAAATTAAATGCACGCTAAAAGCTTCGAAACAAAAAATTGGGACTTGATGCTCACTTTAGATGAGCAAAATTAGCAAGCCAAGACTTCCAAGATGCATTAAATAGTCTTGCTTGTTTGCGACCGATAATAATCAGTGATGCCAGAATTGCCAGGTTGATTGCTATAACCTCGTTAGCGATTGCAAAGTTGATGTAGAAGCTCGTTGATATTTCTGATTTAGCGGTTGGATTATGCACGGCGATATTTCCGCCTCCAAGTGCGATTTGGGTGATTGTTCGCGTAAGGCTGTCACTGCTTGTAAAGGCGCCTGAAAATGACAGCCCAAGAGTATCAGCGACGACAGGATCCGCTAAGTTGCCGTCCACAATGCTTACAGAATACCACGAGTTTCCAGCGGACGCAATTTCACCGGTAAGTGGGTTAACCCTTTGGATTACACATTTGCCTGAAAAGACAGCAGAGTTTACACCTGTGAAGGACAGCCCTCCGCCTTGCCAACTGTTACTCTTAACAATATAGTCGTAACCATCTAATCCTCGGTATATGTAGACGAAGTTGCCTTTTGGATCTTGATGTTTGTTGTACTGAACATTGAAACCAAAGTTGCCTTTGTTATTTACACTTCCAGAATCAACGATCCATCCTCCTCCAGTAATGCTGCTTGTTGTGCTTGTTGTAACGGTTAGAACCTCGAAATCAGCGCTACTCTGCGTCCAATAGCCATTGCTTGTGTCAATACAGACTTTGACGGTCCAGACATCTGTAGGGAGGTCCGTTGTTGTCGTGGCAATGCCGCTGGAGTCTACTGAAACGCCAGAAACCACCACGTCGGGGTTTGAGCCCAGATTACTCGACTTAAATAGCTCAAAGGTTACTTTGGCAAGTGTTAGGTCACCTAAAGAACCATCGGCTTGCTGGACTACTGACGCTGAAAGCGTTACAGTAATTGTTGAGGCTCCATCTGTTGACGTAAAGGTATCGCCTGTGTAGGTGATAGCCGCAATTTCTTTATTGATAGTAAATGGGTCGGAGTCACTGCTCGCCTGATAACTGGAGCCACCAGCAAAAGAGGCATGTACCGTGTAACTGTTTCCAGAGGCTTGTGTTAAGGTTAAGGTCGTTGATGCTACGCCCAAAGAGTTAGTTATGGCCGTTTCTGTCTGTGATCCTATAGTGAAGGATATAGTTTTGCCTGAAATGCCGTTTCCAGTTGCTAAGTCGATCAATGTAGCTGAGACTGCGACTGGGTCTGAGTATTGTCCTGATGAGGCTCCCGAGTATGTTAAAGATGTGGCTCCAATGTGTACATTTACCGATGTCTCAGCTGTGTTTCCGCCTAAGTCCGTAACTCGTGCTGTTACTGTGTGTAATCCGGGTGAGAGGCTTGCCGTATTGAAGGACCAAGAGGTTGTTTCCTTAGCTAACGAGTATGAGCCGCTGTCAACCTTTACCTCGACTTTGCTGACTCCTGCGCCGTCTGCCGATATGCCGCTGACTGTTACTGCACCAACATCAAGGTATACGCCGTTTGCTGGGTTTGTTATGGTTATAGTTGGTTCTGAGTCATCGATGTTGACCGCCTGCCCTGTTAGAATGTTGGTGTTGCCGGCTTTGTCGGTAACGCGGTACTGAAGAGTGTTTGATCCCTCAGTGGTTATGACAAAGGGACCTGTGTAGGTAGTCCAGCCTGCGCCATTGAGGTTGTATTCTACTGAGGCTACGCCTGAAACTGCATCGCCAGAAGTCAAAGTTACTGTCACGCTGGTCGTATACCAGCCATTCACCTGAAGAGTTCCTGCAAGAGTTGTACTCAACGTCGGCGTTGTGGCGTCGTACTTGAAAGTTTGAGTCAAGATAGCCGAGTTTCCGGCTGCATCAGTAACTAAGATGCTAACTGATGCGGTACTTGAATCAGGACCAGAATAAACAACGGGATCACCGTAGGTTACTCCACCGCTTGTAGCATCTGAAGCTCCAGAAGCCGTCCAAGTCACATCGTGGTTGTACCAGCCATTGCTGTCAGGGCTCCGGTTAGCAGTTAACACTCCGCCAGTCGGAGCGGTCTTGTCAACCATGATCGTCTGCGTTGAGTGAGTCTCTATGTTTCCCGCGTTGTCTACAGCCCAGTACTCCAGAGTGTGAACACCGTCAGTGGAAATCGTGAATGAAGCAGATCCTCCAATAACCACAACTTCCGCTTCGTTGTCTAGAATGTAGTGGATCGCTTTAACGCCGGAAGTAGCATCGGTAGAGGTCAAAGAAACGCCCACATTGGAAATGTACCAGTCGTTGAGGCCTTTAGTTCCTGTAAGATCACCGGTCGTTGAGGGTGCAACTGTATCCAATGTCACCGAGTTTTGAAATGACTCATAAGTCCAGCCAGCGTTGTCAGTAACTTTAATCTTGAAGGTGTGACTGCCATCAGCTAAGCCTAAAGCATTGTAAGACCAAGAAGTAGTACCGCTAGTCACCGCACTATAAGAGCCGCCGTCAACTGAAATCTCAACTTTCTGAACACCTGAAGCTGCATCAGAAGCCAAACCCGAAACAGCAAAGTTACCAGAGTTCGTAATCGCTCCATCAGAAGGAGACGTTATCGAACCCAAAGGAGCAGTCGTATCTAAAGTGACCACAGTATCGGCTAAGACAGGTGTATCCTCGACATTACCCCAGTTATCCGTCGCAACTGTATAGAACCCGTATATACCATCGCCTAAGCCTGTGAAGCTTATGGGGCTTGATGTGTAGGTTGAACCGTATTTAGTCCATGAACCGCCGTCTTTGCTGTAGAACAGCTCGACATAGTTAACTCCGCTGCCCTGGTCGGATGCGGTGTACGGTATGTTGAACGTCGAGCTTGTCTCGTAGATGGGTAAGGAGCCTACTGATGATACCGGCTTGGTGTTATCTATAAAGTTCGCTGTCAGTGTGCCTGGACCGCTTATTGTTGCCGTTGTGGATGGCGAAGTTGAGCTTGCGAAGCTAATGCTGTCAGTGGTTGACCAGTGATCGAAACTGTATCCTGTGTTTGGCGTTGCGCTTATTGAGAGTGAGTCGGCATCCTCCCAAACGTTTGTTCCTGCTGGGTTTGTTGTGCCTGCGTTTGTTGGGCTTGCGCTGAACGTGACTTGGTACTGGGTCTTGTAAGTGCCAGTGACCACAAGTGAGGAACCAACAGCAATCGGCGAAGACGGAGTTGGAGCCGGAGTCGTAAGGACATATTGCTTCCCAGAACCAGCTGAAACAGGACTTGTAAAGCTGTAGGTTATCGTCGCCCCATTATCATACCAGGCACTGAAAGGTAACTGGGCTGCCATCTTTGCATCACCATTGACAGTAACTACAGTGCTAGTTGTATCCCCACTTATCCCGTTTTGAGTGAAGGTTACTTGCCACTGCTTTTGATAAGAAGCCGTAAAGGTTCCTGCTGCAGTAACATAGCTTGAATCCGAAGAAGACTGCAAAACAAACCGCTCACTTGTACCATCACCGACGCTCAGGTATTCCGTCCAAGAATAGACCGATCCACTATTGACCCAGACAGTAAGAGAGTTACCTGAGAAGTCTCCATACTTATAGAGGGTATAGCTATCTGTGCCAAATACACCTAAAACGTCATCGTTAACGTTAAGATCACTGTCTAGTCCAGACACAGTAAAAGTAGCCTTCCACTGGTGATAGTACGATGGGTTAAAAGTGGTAGACGAGGTTGCCATATACGTGGGGGTGGAGGTAGCCTGCCACCTTTCAGTAGATGTTGATGTACTTAACGGATTTGTGTAGGTAATGGCAGTCGGTGAAGAGTTATAGTCGACCCAGTTTGTCGACACTGTTGATGGATATAGTGCAGCTGTGTCTGAGCTTTTGGATAATCCAAGCTGGTTGAAGGTGATTGTCGGACCAGTTGGTGGTGAGTCTGCAGGGGAGTCTGCAATGGAGTACTGGAAGGTGTCAAGGAGCTGGAAGTAGATGGTATTTGACTTTGTGTCTGTGTCTGAGGCGCTAGTAGTGTAGCTCCATGTTGTGGACGCAGTGCCTGCATTATTGAAGCGGTAACGCGAGTTTGTTCCGTCGGGCTGAACAGTAAAAGTAATCGTAGAAGACGCGTCCGCCGTAAAAGTGTGTTGAAGTCCATCCATAGGTATTGATGAAACTGAGGCGTCTGCCCCTGAGACAGTGACTGAATCCGAGGAGCCATAGCCGTTAGCTGGTGTAATTGTAACCTTTTCAGTGACCCGAGAAGCCGCAAAGTTTGCTGTTATAGTTCCTGGTCCGCTTATCGTCGCCATTGTTGACGCAGAATTTGCATTGTTAAAGGTGATTGATCCTGTGTTGCTTGACCAAGAAGAGAACGCGTAGCCAGAGTTAGCTGATGCAGATATTGAAAGTGGACCGGCGTCCTCCCAAGCACCTGGGCCAGATGGAATGGTCGACCCGTCAATAGATGGGCTTGCGGCAAACGTCACTTGATACTGGGTTTTCCAGTTCCAGGTTATGGTTGAATCTTGAGTTATAGTAAAAGTCACAGATGTACCTGTCCCAGAAGATGGAACACTCCCAGTCCCAGTCCAACCAGTGCACACATACTGCACACCGGCAGAACCCGCAACTGGAGAGGCAACAGATGCGGTAACGATAGTTCCCTGGTCTAAGGAACCTGTTGAAGGGTTCGGTGAACCATACGCTGAGGTTACAGTTAGATGTGATTGTTGAGTAGCCCATGACCCGGCTCTAATTGCGTAAACATTGCCGTCATTTGCTCCTATGTAGACCACGCCATTAGCGACAAGTGGGCTAGATACGATCCAATGGTCTGTAGGATAAGTCCAAATCTTTGCTCCAGTTAATGCGTCTAGTGCATAAAGGTTGCAGTCATCCGAACCTATGTAGACAATGCCATCGGCGACGGTGGGAGAAGACTCGACATAACTGCCTGTTGGGAAGCTCCAAATCCTTGCACCTGTGGCTGTGTTTAATGCATAAATGTTCCCGTCGTCTGAGCCCACGTAGACTATACCATTAGCAACAGTGGGCGAAGAGTATACCCAATCGCTTGTAAGGTAGCTCCAAAGTTTGCTGCCGGTTGCGGCGTTTAAGGCATAGACATTGTGGTCGTTTGAGCCCACATACACTACACCGTTGACAACGGTGGGGGAGGAGGCTACAGCAGCACCTGTTGTATAAAACCATTTAAATGCGCCGGTTGTGGCATCTAGTGAATAAACTTTTCCGTCATCTGAACCTACATAGACTACGCCATTAACTACGACAGGCGAAGATTCTACATAAGAACCTGTCTGGTAGCTCCATTTTAGTGCGCCAGTAGTAGCGTTCAATGCATAGACTTTTCCGTCACCTGAGCCTACGTAGACAACGCCGTCAGCCACAGTAGGAGACGAATATATGGGGGAACCTGTTTTGAAGCTCCACACCAGCGTACCCGTTCCTGCATCTAATGCATAAACGCTGTTATCCTCTGAGGCTACGTAGACAACGCCGTCAGCCACAGTAGGAGACGAATGCACCCAATCTCCTGTTGGATAGTTCCAGATTTTTGCGCCCGTTAGAGCATTCAATGCATAAATGTTGCAGTCATCGGAGCCCACATAGACTACACCGCCAGATAGTGTAGGTGAAGACTCCACAGAACGACCAGTTTGGTAGGTCCATAATGTTGGGTTGCAATTAATCCAGTTTGCAGTGGCCGTCTTGGGACCATTCATTGTAATTGCGTTGCTTGAAGCATAGTTAGTTCCAGAAGCGTCAGTGCCCCAACCTATGAAGACATATTGCGATCCGGATCCGGCGGAAACTGTACCAGAGCTTAAATGAGCACGAGCTGTTGAGCCACTGTCATACCAGCCGGCACCTGCTGGAGTATCATGGGCAGAACTAACTGTCAGTTGGTATTGTGTTTTCCAAATCCAGGTGATTGTTGAATCTTGAGTCAATTTGAAGGTTACTGATGTACCTGTCCCAGAAGATGGAACACTCCCAGTCCCAGTCCAACCAGTACAAACATACTGCACACCGGCAGAACCCGCAACTGGAGAGGTAACGGACTCAGTGACCACCGTTCCTTGACAGAAATCGCCACCGACCGGAGTTGGAGAACCATACACTGAAGTGACAGCCAAATGAGGACGCCATGTTCCAGCCTTAATGGCATAAACTTTTCCATCATCTGAACCTACATAAACTACGCCATTAACAACAACAGGAGAAGAACGCACGCCATCGCCAGTCGCGTAACACCATAACGTTGTACCGGTTGACGCATCAAATGCATAGATGTTGCGGTTAAGGGAGCTTACATACACTACGCCGTTAGCAACAGCAGGAGAAGAACGTACATAGCCTGTCACCTGGCTCCAAATTTTTACGCCCGTTGCAGCATTCAAGGCATATAAATTGGCGTCGCCTGAGCCCACATACACCACACCGTTAGCAACTGTTGGAGAAGACTGTACTAGGCCTCCAGTTGTATAGCTCCATTTAAATGCGCCAGTTGCAGCATCCAATGCGTAGACTTTCCCGTCACCTGAACCTATGTATAAAACGCCGTTGACAACAGTGGGAGAAGAAAAGTCAATCTGATTACCTGTTGTATAGCTCCACTTAAGTGCGCCAGTTGCAGCATCCAATGCGTAAACGTTATGGTCCTCTGAGCCCACGTAGACTATACCATTGACCACAGTAGGAGAAGAAGTCACGGCTGCACCAGTAGTGTAGTTCCAAATTGAGATGCCAGTGGCCGCGTCTAGTGCGTAAATCTTGCAATTGGGGGAGCCTATGTAGAGCAATCCGTTGGTAACAGCAGGAGAAGAATATCCAACGCCGCCGGGTATTTCATAGGTCCAGATTTCTGCGCCCGTTACAGCGTTCAATGCATAAACGTTTTTAGATGGACCATCTGATCCACAGTAGACAACGCCACCTGTGACAGTGGGAGAGGAAAACACGCCGCCTACTGCGCCGCTTGTCATCCCTGTATTGTAACTCCATTTTTGTGCGCCTGTTGATGCATCCAATGCATAGAGACTGTAATGTACACCTACGTAGACTATGCCGTTAGCTACTGCGGGAGAATTACGAACAGAAGTACTATACATAGGTTGGATCCATACTGCTGGATTGCACTGTACCCAGTTTGCAGTAGCCGTCTTTGGTTCATTCATCGTAATTTCGCTGCTTGCAGAATAATTAGTGCCAGACACGTCAGTACCCCAATTCGTGAAGACATATCCGACACCTGTCACACCTGTTGAGGTTAATGTAGCGTGAGTTGGTGATCCACTGTCGTACCAGCCAGCTCCACCTACGCTTGCATACGGAGAAGTGACTGTAAAGTAGTATTGCGTTTTCCAACTCCAAGTTATCGATGAGTCTTGCATTAAGATGAAAGTTACTGAAGTGCCTGTTCCAGAAGCTGGTACGCTTCCAGTCCCAGTCCAACCAGTACACACATACCGCACACCGGCATCGCCATCAACAATCGAAGCAACAGACTCAGTGACTACGGTTCCCTGACCAATATCGCCACTCACAGGAGTAGGAGAGCCGTGTTCTGAATTCACAGTAAAATGCTCCATGACCCAGGTTCCAGCATTAATTGCGTAAACATGAGTGTCATCTGAGCCTACATAGACTACGCCATTAGCAAAAGCAGGCGAAGAATTAACAGCGCCACCGGTTTTGTAACTCCATAACATTTCCCCTGTGTCAGCATTCAAACCATAAACGTAACCATCATCTGAGCCAAAATAGACTATCCCGTTGGCAGCAGCAGGAGAAGAATTGACATCACCGCCTGTTGGGAAACTCCATAGTTGATCACCTGTTGCAGCATCCAACGCATTAAAATAGTGATTATCCGAGCCTATGTACACCTTCCCATTGACAACAGCAGGAGAACATTGTACAGGGTAAGCGGTATTATAACTCCATTTTAATTCGCCGTTGGTAGCGTTCAGCGCGTAAACTTTGAAGTCACATGAACCCACGTACACTACGCCGTCAACAACGGTTGGAGAGGAATATACATAACTACCTGTCTGGAAACTCCAAATTTTTGTGCCAGTTGTAGCATCAATTGCATAGACGTTATAGTCGCCTGAACCCACGTAAACAACTCCATTAACCACAGCAGGACAAGAAGTAACTGCGCCCCCCGTAGTATATGTCCACAACTCAGCGCCTGTTGAGGCGTCTATTGCATAAAGGTTGCAGTTAGGTGAGCCAATATACAATTTATTATCAACAACAACAGGAGAACCAGTATACGTCCCACCTGCAATGTGGTAGCCCCATAATTTTGTGCCAGATGCAGCGTCAAATGCAAAAACGTTATCGCCTGGACCATCTGAACCTACATAAACTACATCGCCCACAACAGCAGGAGAAGATGACACGCCACCTACACCGCCAGTGGTACTGCCAGTGTAGTAACTCCAAAGTTTTGCTCCTGTTGTAGCATCCAACGCATAGAAACTTTTATCCTCCGAGCCCACGAAGACTCTGCCGTTAGCCACAGCAGGAGAAGACCGAACATAGCTTCCCGTGTCGTAGCTCCATAATGTTGGGGTTGCACTTGGCGCGGTAGAAGTAGAATATCCGCTGTGGCTCGGGTCACCGCGGAACATTGTCCAATCAGAACTTGTGCCTTGAGCCAGCGCTAAGCTACTTATCATTAAAAGTGCTATTGAAAACAAAATTGCTAAAGCCAAAACGCTATTTCTTTTCATCTAATTTTTCCTCACTTGCTGTTGATTGTTAATTTTGACGCCAGGGTCCTTGCTGCCAGAAACTTTTACCTTCAAACGCCTATTTGTTGTCACTCAGTTGACCCCTTCTTGTTTTTTATGTTCGCTTTGGCAAGTAACCGTCTCAATTCGTCTTCGGTAAAATCCATTTTCAGGCTGCCGTGGGTTCCGTCTATCTCGAGCATTATGCCCTCGGTAAAGCTTACGTTTTCAAGTTTGCCCAGAAAGCCATCAATTAATATGTTGCCTTCCTCATCGTTGGGCAGGGCTACTGTTTTGACATAGTCTTTGGATTTTAGCTGAATCGAAAACATGTGTTCATCTATTTTCTTAGGGGCGCTTGCCATAGGAACTGCCTTCTCCAGTTTCTCTATGAGCGCAATGCAGATATGCTCATTTTAGGAATGATACTTAAATTTCAGCATCAATCCTTAAACTATTCAAGGGTTAAATGGTGGAGATACGTGGAGAGGTTACATAAACTTCTTTTTGAGCTGTCAAGCGCTGAAAGAATGAACGTTTTACTGGAGGTTCAGAGCCGCAGGATGAAGCTATCGAATATTTCTCGAAAACTAGATTTGACCGTTACAGAGGCATCTAGGCATCTGCAAAGACTTGGTGACGCTAATTTGGTAGCCAAGGGAACTGACGGACTATACGGGCTTACTCCTTATGGAGAGCTAGCGTTGTCGCAACTTTCGGGACTTAGCTTTGTTGAGAAGCATCAAGACTATTTTTTGGAATACGACATATCCAGTCTTCCCTATGAATTCGTTAGCAGAATAGGAGAGCTTGCTGAGGGTGAAGTTTTAGCTGAGCCTTTCGTTTCCCTTGAGCAAACAGCTAAGATAC
>JBJKPJ010000265.1:0-2553 GCA_046706605.1 Bathyarchaeia archaeon
TTTAGGACTGTGGGAAACGATTTTAGGCTTCCAAGACATACCTATTGAAGTGAACTGTGATGAAAAGTAAAGTCAAGCTTGCCCTGTGCCAAATAAGCAGCAAACGAGAAGACAAGGAAGAGAACCTGAAGAAAATTGAAAAACTAACCAGACAGGCAAAGCAGCAGGGAGCTGACTTAGCAGTTTTTCCCGAGCTTTGTTTAACGGGATATGTGATTTTGGATCAAGTTTACGAGCTAGCTGAAACCATCCCGGGACCTATCACGCAGAAGGTGGAGGCGCTTGCTAAGGAAACAGGAATGCATATAGTTTTTGGGATGCCTGAGCTTAGCGAAAAAAGCCAAGCCACTGTCTTTAACACCGCGGTCTTGGTTGGTCCAAAAGGGTACATCGGGAAATACCGAAAAATGCATCTGCCAACCCACAGCGTATTTGAGGAGAAAAGATATTTCCGCCCAGGCTACGAGCCAACAACATTCCAGACCGAGTTGGGAACCATCGGGCTGTCTATTTGCTATGATGTTTTCTTTCCAGAAGTCTACCGACTCGCCCGACTGCAAGGCGCCCAGCTAATGGTTTGCATTTCTGCCTCTCCAGCGGTCCGCCGAGGCTATTTTGAGATTCTTACTGCAGCGCGTGCGTTGGAAAACACGGCGTTTCTTGCTTACGTTAACCTTGCAGGCGTTGAAGATGGCTTGCAGTTTTGGGGTGGAAGCAGGCTGGTTGGTCCAGTAGGAGATGTTGTGGCTAAGGCAAAGTATGACGAAGAAGATTTTGTGCTGTGTGAGGTCGATTTTGGGGATTTGAGGGTTGCCGAGCCGTTTATTCCTTTGATTCGGGATTTGCGTCCTGAACTTTTCGATAAATTAAAGCAACTATCTGAGCAATTTTAGGTTATCACACTATTGTTTGGTCGTTGGATTATGAAATCACAAGTATATCACAGGGGTGTGATGTCAAGTGATTTAGGAGTAAATCACAGGTTTTTGTTAGTAAGGTGATGTCACGGTTGTTTTTTTAATTCAAATCACATGTGAGAAGGCAAAGTTTGGGGCGGTTGGCTGTTTGGAATTGAGGTAAAAAAATGTGTTTTGTTCGATATTAGTCCGTTAATTTTGGTTAAAACGCGGTTTGGGTGAATTGTAAAAAGTGCATTTTTGTGTAAAGTTCAGCCGAAAAGGTGCTCTAAATCTCCAAGAATTTAACTGTTTATATGTTAATTGTCATAAATCCGACACAAATGAGCCGAAAGGATTTGTATTCGTTTTATTTTAACAATTAAGGCAATATTTAGCTGTTTTTTCAGCACCCATAAGGGCTTTGTGTTTGAGTAAAGGTTAAAAAGTGGAGGCAGTATACAAAAATGTATCCATTTCACTTATGGAGAAGAGAACGAAAATGAAGCTAAAAGACAGCGTTCAAGCATGGTTAAACGGGGCATTAAACGACCCCATTGTCGAAATACTGGCTAAAAACAGCCAATTAACAAAAACCCAACTCGAAACATACCTAATTGACGTTTTAGCCGAAAATTTATCAGGTAAACAGCTAAAATACGACGAAAAAGCCGCCTTAAGGCTAACTAAGGCAAAAATAAGCCGCGGTTCCTTTAACAGGACTTTAAAGCAGTCCAAAGAAAACGTAATAAAATCCATCTATACAGTACTATTACTAGGTTATTTAGGGGTGTTTGAGAGCACAACTCTTGACCCGTATCTCGAAATAGCTAATAAATTGCACGAATATGTGGAAGCCCACCAAGACATGCCAGGCAAGGAAGAAGAACTAAAAGATCACCTAAAAGTCATAGAAATCATCCGAAATGAGCTTGAAATGAGCCTAAAACGGCTTTCTAGTCCATCAGATGAGCCTTTGTGACGTCACAAATCACAGTTTTTTCATAGTTTTTACCCCATTCCTGAAGTAAAATAAAGCTCATTCTAAATGTAAGAAATGGATCAGAATAGCAAAAATAAGCTCAAACCAAAGGTATTTTTTAATATTTAAAGACTTATCGGAGGAACGGTTTATAGATTTGTGATGTGTGATATCATATTAAACGTTGAAAACATCACCGTAATCCTTAATAATCCATGGAAAATACTGTGATGTGTGATGCAACCGTTAAAATCACGGGCAAGTCACGGCTAAATCACAGAGGGCAAACACCACGGTCGACGTTACGCCAATAATCTTGGGAATCTTGCTGACTATTACAGCAGGGGCAGCAGGGGAGTATTACAAGCAAGTCAGCAAGGCTCATAAAGAATATGAAAAAGCCCGAGATTTCGTTGAAGACATCGTGTTAAGTTTTAACCGCGAACTTAGGCGTGAATCAAACAGGTTTGACTCGATGGTTTCAAAAGTAGAAGAAAGCCAAGTTAAAGCTGATACAAGTTTTAGGAAAAGCGAGATTGCCGAAAAGAAAATCGAACCGCTCGAAGAACACCTAATCAGCCTCAACCAATCCTACCAAGACCTATCCCAAACCCTCGCCCAAGCCCAAACAGAAAACACCCAGACGACCACCACAGTCCTGTCAGGCATTTCAAG
>JBJKPJ010000266.1:0-30206 GCA_046706605.1 Bathyarchaeia archaeon
CTCTTTAAGGACTGCTCAAAAGAGGAGCAAGAATTCGCGGAAATGTGGGCTAAACTCTTAGAGTATCCAGCGCCGCAGTTCCGCAGAGCCGCTATAGACATAGAGGTCCAATCAGCGGTTGCGTCAAGGATGCCTAACGCGGAAAAAGCCTCTGACAGGGTTATAGCGGTGTCAGTTTACAGTTCCGATGGGGAACGCAGTGTTCTGGTTCTTAACAGAGCCGAAACAAAAAAAGGGGACATATCTCTAACAAAAAATATAGTGATAGAATATTTTGATGACGAGGCGGATCTTCTTAGAAAAACTTTCGAGATTCTTCTTGATTACCCCTTCATTTTAACCTACAACGGCGACGATTTTGACCTACGTTATCTAGCCAACCGCGCACAAAACCTCGGCATAAGCCGAAAAGAAATCCCTATTGAGGTAGGTGAAAGGGTCTGCTTACTCAAATATGGCGTCCACATCGACTTGTACAAGTTCTTCTTTAACCGTTCAGTACAAATCTACGCCTACGGCGGACGGTATAAAGACATCAGCCTAAACGATGTCAGCAAAGCTCTCATCGGCATGGAAAAAATCGAGCTGAACAAAGACTTCGGCGACCTCAGCTACAGCGAACTTGCCGCCTACTGCCTGCGGGACTCTGAAATCACCTATAAACTGACCAGCGTTGACAACGATTCCGCCATGAAGCTGATTTTGGTGCTTGCGCGTATTGCCAGCATGCCCATGGAGGACGTGAGCCGTCAGGGCGTTAGCCGCTGGATACGCAACTTTATGCATCGCGAACACCGCAAAAACGGTATGCTAATACCCAACGCCGAAGTCATCCTGACCAAAAAGGGCAAAGCCTCCACCACCTCGGTGATTAAAGGCAAAAAATACAAAGGTGCAATCGTCGTAGAACCCACACCCGGCGTTCATTTCAACGTTGCCGTTATGGATTTTCCCAGCCTGTACCCCAGCATCATCAAAGTCTGGAACCTAGGCTACCAATCCATCTGCTGCAACCACCCCAACTGCAAAGAACACACCGTTCCCGATACGGCGAGTTGGGTTTGCCAAGAAAAACGGGCGCTGGAGAGCCTTTTGATTGGGTCGCTAAGGGACTTGCGTGTCCGCTGGTACAAGAGTCGCGCCAAAGACCCGACGTTGCCGCCTGAACTGCGAAGCTGGTATAGAACCGCGCAGGGCGCGCTCAAAGTCATCTTAAACGCGAGTTATGGTGTGTTTGGCGCTGACAGCTTTGATCTCTACTGTCCACCTGTCGCGGAAGCCACAGCAGCCATAGGCAGATACAGTATCAACCAAATCCTCAAACACGCTGAAGCAGTGGGCATCAAGGTTCTCTACGGCGATACTGACAGCGTTTTCTTGAAAAACCCCACCAAAGAGCAGATTGCGGATGTAGTTCACTACACTGAACACGAATTGGGCATGGGCATCGACATGGAGAAGACATACCGTTATGCCGTGTTTAGCAGCCGCAAAAAGAATTATCTCGGGGTGCTTGAAGACGGCACCGTGGACGTGAAGGGGTTAACAGGAAAGAAAAAACACATCCCAATTTTCATCAAGGATGCTTTTAACAAGATGAAGGACCGGCTGGCGCAGGTTAAAAACCCGGAGGACTTTGAAAAAGCCAAAAAAGAAATTGCTGCCATCGTGCGGGAACGCTACAACATCCTCAAACGCCGCGAATGGGGGGACACAAGTGAGCTCGCGTTCCATGTTGTATTGGGCGATGAGCTAGCCAGCTACACAAAAACAACGCCACAGCATGTTAAAGCCGCGCGGATTTTGCAGAAAAGCGGCAAAGAACTCCGAGCTGGGGACATGATTAATTTTGTTAAGGTTTACAAGGCTTCGTCAAAATCATTTGATGATGGTAACTCAGGTGTTAAGCCTGTGGAGTTAACTTCCAGAAGCGAAGTTGATGTTGAAAAATACGTGGAGTATCTCAAGGGCACTTTTGATCAAGTTTTGGATGCGTTGGGTTTGAACTTTGATGAAATCATTGGGTTAACACGGCTTGTCAGTTTCTTGGGCAGCTAAATCTGTCAGCTTACTATTCAGTTATTGTTAGTAATGCTAGCAGGGCTTGAAGGTTGCTTTCTTTTAAGGTTTAGGTGACTTTTATTCCTTCAAAGCTTTCTTGTATGACGCCTTCTTTTCTTAGCCTGTTCATTTGCCAAGTTAATCCCTGTCAGGTGATGGAGAAGTCTGAGGCTAATTTGGTGTGGGAAACCGTTTTTTGGGGGTTGCTATGTTTTTTAGGATTTCACTTGTGGTTTGATGTCTAAGACACGAGATTAGTTTCATTTCTGCAGCCGAAATCTTTTTGGTGGCAAAGAACCGTTTGTATTTGCCGTTGAATTACTGCTAAAAATGAGGTGACAATTACCATTGTTAGGCATAGTGCAATGAGCGGTTTTTGATTTGCCAACTGTGTTCCTCAGCAGTTGTATTGTTTGGTTGGTTTTTAACACTATTTGTAAGCGATTGTACTACTACTAACAGTTAAAAGAATATGTCAAAAAACTTAATCTGCGGGTTGTTTACGTTAAAAATTGAATTAATGCGGCCAAAATGGTGAAGGCTGCAATGATGCCTGCGATTATTTGGACTATGCGGCGTTCGGTTAAGGGGCGGCGGTAGCAGATGATAGTTACGAGGCTTTTTCGGCTGTCGGCGCTGAGTTTTTCTCCGTCGAAGGTTACGCGGGCTTTTTTGCGGGTTAAAAGCACGGAGAGCAGGATTATTGAGGAGTTGAAGATGTATGGTAAAAGGGATATGAGTAGGGTGACTTTTAAGTCGGAGATTACGGCAAACGCGGCGACTGTTATGCCTATGGCAAAGGAACCTGCATTGCCCACGAAGATTTTGCCTCGCACGTTGAAGTATGCCAGTATTAGCCAGATTATTAGGGGTCCAACCATTAGGATGTATGTTGGTGAAAACGCCATCAAGCCCAAGATGACTATGGCTGGGCATACAGTTTCAAGCCCGTTTAAGCCGCCGAGCATGTTGACGGTGTTTGTGACTATCATGACGATTATTGGGACAATCAGGAAAACATAGTAGGCACCAAAATGCAGGTTTCCCAAAACTGGGAGCGCAATAGATGTTCGGATGGCACCAATCTGTAAGCCTTCAAACGTATAATACATTAGGGGCAACGCAGCTATTAGGGGCATGAATGCTTTGTAGCGCCATTTTAAATCCATAAAGTCATCTAAAAGCCCCATAAAACCGCCGAAAAGGACACAGACTGCAAGCGTTAATGCGGCTGAAACACCGCCGACTGAGGCGTCTAGACCTAAGTTGAATATTCTGTTGGAGAAATAGATTGAAAAAAGGTAAACAGTGGTAGTTAGGACAAAAAGAACACCTAACCCGTTGGGGATTTGGGGTCGACCGACTTTATGTTGGTCGGGGACCCTTGGAAATACCACTTTTTTGCTTCCTTAAGAGGGCGGCACTATGCCGTGTTGTGCGTCGTAGGTTGCCCAGTCGATCTTGTATATTGCAATTAGTGGCACTAAGCCGCCGTATTGGGTTGGCAGTGTGTTTTCTCCTGCAAAGTATGCTTTCTGGAAGTAGGTTGGCAAGGTGGTTGTTTGGTCAGGTGTAATGCTAACAGAGCCTGTTTGTGATATGGTGTTGCAGTAGTCTACTTCGGCGTAGTTCATCAGTTCAAATACTGTGCAGTTTAAGCCTTGGTCGTTCCATTGCCATTTTCCAGTTGTTGGGTCAGAGGAGCCAAATGTGGTTTCATCTACCCATGTGGCGCCTGGAGTCATGAAGCCTTCATTGGTTAGTCTTTGTTGGCCTTGTCCAGATATTCTTGCCATCCAGACCCATTTGCCTTCGTCTCCATAGCCTGCTGGTTGTGCGATGTATTGTCCAGATGTGCTGCTTGTGCCTATCCCGAGGACTTCAAAGACTGCGATGTATTGGACACGGTTTTGTCCGTAGGCGTTGAGCATTGCCATCGACTGGTTTTCGTTGCCCATGAATATGAACCCTACGTTTTGTATTTGGGTGGCGTTTTCGGTGGTATTATCTGCTAGAGTGGTTACGTTTCCTATGTCTGACAGCCAGTTGCCGTAGTCCCACCACATAACAACTACGTCAGTTGATGGAACGTTGTTTTTCATCCAGTCTAACGCGTTAAGCCATGCGGATACTGGTGCATTTAGGCTTGACCCGCCTATAGGCAGGCTCGAGGCGCTGATTGCTGTTGGTACGTAAGCTTGGTCGATAGCTCTTGGCATTCCGCCTGTTTGAGGTGAAAACGCAAAGTTTGATACTAAGATCATGAAGATTATGAAGACTGCAACGCCGCTGTATTCTCTGCTTACCCGTGCCATTCGTCGTTTTGATTTGGCAAGCGTTTTGGATGATTCTTTTAGTAACGTATAGAATGGTTTTAGTAAACTCACAATACCTATGCCTGCGATTATGGCAAAGGCAGGGGCTAAAATTACTAGTAAGCGTATCATTGAGGATGCAAAGTATAGTCCAGTTGCTGCGAAGAGTAGCAAGAATATGTTTCTGTTAGTTGGGTTTTTCAGTACAAAGTATAGTCCAATAAGGAAGAACAGTATGGTTATGCCAAATTCAACATAAATATTTCCCCACGCTGTGATTCTCTGTTCAGCTACAGAGTCGACTAGAGGCGAAGATACCCTGATGAAGGGATCTAAAACCGTCACAAACTTTCCTGTGACTCCGCCTATAAGGTCAGTTGCCCAGAGACCGATGACACCAGCAATAATTGCTGCAACTGAGGCAAGCGCTAATGTGATTTTTGTTTTTGCTGATATATTGTTCCTTAACAATTCAGCAATTATCAGCACTACAAATACTGCAGTTACTGGAAGAATTGCGTCCGAAGTCACGTACTTTAGCCCGATGTAGGGAACTTTGGTTCCGATAAATAATGCAAGTCCAAATATTATGCTGTAACTTATTAGAAGTCTTGGAGTATAGCGTTTCAACAAAACCAAGACAAAGGCAAATACCGCTACTAGGTCAATTACGTAGTAAGCTGCTCCCCACCCTGAGATAAAGTATCCTAATGCAGCAGCGGCACCAACTGCGTACAGTATTGAGGCGCGTAACGACCTTTGGCCATCCGTAGATCTTAGGAACAGAAAGAGAAACAGTACTAATCCAAGTACTCCTGGAACTTCTGTATCGAAAAATCCCAGTGAACTTCTCTGTAGAAATGATGGCGCTAAGGCAAGAAACAGGGCTGCTAACAGACCGACTGATTTTCCGCCCATGTCTTTGCCGATAAGGTAGAGTACTGCACAATCAACCACTGCGACGAGGGCTGGGAATAATGCGCAGAAAGTCATTAAGTCAACGCTCGCGCCAAAAAAGTGTATGACATCAAATACTGCTGCCGCTAACATTGGCAGTCCTGGCAGAGAGGTTGACATGTCTAGCCCGTCAGGGTACCATTTCTGCATGTTTACCCAGTGGGTTGGCCAGTATGGTGAAAGTAAACCGTTAGTTACCATGTGTTGGGTTATACTGAATTGATAGTAGGGGTCAAACTCGTTGAGGAATGAAGTTCCTCCAGCAAGGTTCTCCCAACGTAGAGGTAAAATTCGAACTGTGAATGCGACAAAGAGAATCACGATTAACGCTGAGTAAGCTATAATTGTACCGTGGCTTACTTGCAAGCGCAACCTGTTGAAAACTTCCAAGTTGCTTAGTCGATCCTTTAATCCTTCCGCCACTTTAAGCCATCTCTTCCTAGTGTATATTTTGATTGTACTATTTTACACATGAGAGATTTATTTATGGCTTTCCAAACCCTGTGGATATGCTTCCAAGGATACAACTGCCTGTTAGGGTTCATTCCAAAAATGACAGTTGACCAAACAATTTTGCTTAACTCAAATTTTAGAAGTTTGTTGGCACTTTATCCAAAATTTTTAGGGGCTGGAACATGAATTTGGATAGGTTTTTAAGAGAAAATGTTAAAGTGCCGCCGAGCTACCGTTTACTTACAGGTTTAACCTCAACATTTATCGGCAACAAAGAAAGTTTCCTGTTACATTTGGGGCATTTTCCACCGTTCTGAGCAATAATTTCATCTGGCGGTCTTAGTTCATTGCCTTCATATAAGACAAAGTTGCAGTCATGGCAAACAACGCGTTGTGGTATCCCAAATTTCCCCCACATAGTAACATAAATTGGAATATTTATTGCTTGCTAAAACTTACATTTCACAAAATAGCGGCTGAATAGCTCTGTAAAGTTTTTAACCAAAGCCTCTGGATGTTAAAGTGCAGGGTTAATCCGTGGGAAAATACAACTTAATCATAACCGAAAAACCTGACGCAGCCAACCGAATAGCAATCGCACTAGACGCCCATGGCAGCCCCCAAAAAAACCAAAAAAACGGTGTACCCTACTATCACGCCAACTGTGGCGGCGCCATCGTAGTGGTTCCCGCATTGGGACACCTCTACACCGTTGCAGCCAAGCAAAGGGGGCAATTTTACCCTGTTTTTGATTATGGGTGGGTTCCACGGTGGCGGGCTGAGCGTGGCGTGTCTAAACTTCGGGTTTGGCTCGACGTTATCTCCCAGTTAGCAAAAGATGCCGAAGGGTTTGTGGATGCATGTGATTTTGATGTTGAAGGAAGCATCATAGGCTACACAATCCTAAAGTACGCTTGCAGGGGCAAAGAGGCATCTGCCAAGCGGATGAAGTACTCAACGCTCACCAACCAAGAACTCCAAGACTCCTACGCCAACCTGCTGCCCCACTTGGATTTTGCGTTGGTTGAGGCAGGATTAACCCGCCACGAAGTAGACTGGCTATACGGCATAAACCTGTCGCGTGCACTAACGCAGGCTGCCAAAAACTGCAGCGGACAATACGCCACTCTTAGCACGGGACGCGTTCAAGGACCAACACTTGGATTTTTGGAAGACCGAGAAAAAACCATCAACTGCTTTGTTCCAACACCTTACTGGGCAATTAACGCGAAAATTGAAGTAAACGGCACCGTGCTTTACATCGAATACGAGAAAACTATCACTACTAAGGCAGATGCGTCGGCGATAAAAGATGCCTGCAAAGCCAAAGAGGGCTACGTGAAGTCGGTGGAGACAAACGAGTACACCCAAAATCCCCCTTCCCCCTTTGACCTTGGCGCTCTGCAGCGGGAAGCCTACCGCCTCTTCAAATACTCACCTTCCCGCACATCCAGCGTCCTACAGAAACTCTACCTTGCTGCATTGATTTCTTACCCTCGAACCAGCAGCCAAAAACTTCCACCCGCAATCGGTTATGCCCACATCCTAAAAAAACTGGGCAACGACCCCGAATACCGAAAACAAACCGCCGAACTCATATCCAAATCCACTCTAATACCCGTGGAGGGGAAAAAATTTGACCCCGCGCACCCAGCTGTTTACCCCACAGGGAACATGCCCAACAGACCGCTTGCTACGGCTGAGAAGAACCTGTTTGATTTGGTTGTTAAACGGTTTTTAGTGGTTTTTGCCGAATCCGCAATTCGCCAAACCATAACCGTAACCATAAGCATCAGCGGCTACCCCTTTAAGTTAACTGGCACCCAAACCCTCAAAGAGGGCTGGTTAAGATACTACCACCCTTACGTATCGCTGAAGGATTCTGCGTTGCCCACATTTATTGAGGGACAAACAGTCGATGTAAAACAGATTCGTTTGCTTAGTCTTTTTACTGCGCCACCTCCCCGTTTTAACCCTCGCAGTCTGCTACAAAAGATGGAGCAGCAGGAAATCGGAACCAAAGCAACTCGCGGGGCTATAATTCAAACGTTGCTCGATCGTAAATACATGACCGGAACAGACAGATTAGCAGTAAGTGAGCTTGGTTCTGTAGTATTCGATGTCCTTTCCACGTATTGCTCTGAAATTGTTTCGCTCAAGTTTACAAGAAAACTTGAAGAAGAAATGAACCAAATTCAACTTGGAAGCCAAACCAAAGAATGTGTGCTGCAAGACGTCACCCAAACCCTAACACATGTTATGGCTACGCTCAAACAAAAGGAATCCATAGTGGGCGCTCAACTGGCACGGGTGTTGCAGAAAGCACGGCTCGATAGTCGAATCGTTGGAGCATGCCCAAACTGCCACGACGGAAAACTGGTGGTTTTGCGGTCAAAGAAAACGGGCAAACGCTTTGTAGGCTGCACAAACTTTTTTGGGGGCAAATGTAACAATGCTTACCCGCTCCCTCAAACAGGCATAGTTAAGCCACTGAGTCGAACATGCAAAAGTTGCGGGTCGCCTATGGTGTCCGTGTATTTGAAGGGCAAGCGGGCTTGGCAGCTTTGCCTTAACCTAAATTGCGTATCAAAAGGAGCTGGAAAAAATGAGATGTAAAATTTGCCAAAGACCAACCGAGAAAGAGGGGTTTTGTCACCTGCATTTTGAGGCTTACCTGAATGTGGTTGACAAATTTAGTATGTGGCAGGCAGCGTTGGGCGTGTCTTGGACGCAATATCTTATTGAAATTCAGAAAAATTCATTAACTGGAATATGGGCTAAAGATGTATCAAAGCACTTAATTGAGGAAGAAAACAAAGATGTCTAACAAAATAAGAAAAAGTTCTGAAAACCTGTCGTTTTCGCTTAGCCGATATTTCCGCAAACTTACCCAAAGCGCACCCGTAACTTTCCTAGTGACGTTTGTTGGGTTATCCTATGCGATATTTCTCTTCGGCGGAGGCTTATACACCCTCATCAACCACCCCTTGCCATCCGCTTACGTTAACGGACAGTTCTACTTCCTCTATCCAGACATCAGCTCACAATTCGTAGCTGACACAATCATCTCAGTTGTCCTCTACGCGCTGGGCTTTTTTGGGTTACTGGCAATTTATCAAAGCACAAAAAGCGCCTACAAACCACGGCAAGCCTACATGTTGCTGATTATAGGCGTCACTTTCCTGCTGTTATCCTACATCTTCCTTGAAGGCTCAATAGCATTCAAGCTGAACCGCGGGCAATAATTTCCTTTTTATTTTTTCGTGATTACCACGGATTTTTCTTTAGCTTTAGTTTGTACGCGCAGAAGTTAGTAAACAAATGAATCGGCGGCGTAATTAGCAGCACCGTAACCGCTAGCTGCCAGCTCCAACTTGGCAAAGCCAAAGGCAACGAAATCAAAACCGCGCCTATCACAAAATCAATTTGGTCCACAATTGGCAGTAACCCGCCTGGAGCAATATTTATTCTGCGCTTTATGAATGCACCTGTTAAGTCGCCCAGCAATGCCCCCAACGGAATCAGCAAGCTAAACAGGACAGGGAAATTTTGGAAACCAAAAGCCATCCCTTCAACTAACCCCACGCCGATGCCGACACCCCAGCCGAAAAAGAATCCTCGGAAGGTTTTGTTGTTGCCAAAGACGCGTTTGCCGTCGACAAAGTTTCTGCCAAAATCCATTTTTGTTCCGCCTCCAGCAAGCACCGGGGTGGCGTTGGCACAGTAGGCTGGGAAAATAAACTTGAAGGCTTCAACTATCAGCAGGGCAATGTCCATCGTTTTCAACCAAACTTAGGGGAATTGTGTATCTTGTATTCCCGCTTCCCCTATTTGTACATAACACGTAGTTTCCTCGGTATTTTCCCCTGTTTTCTCCACTACCGCCTTGATTTGGCGCAAAGACTCAGTGGGTTTAAGAGAGATGATGTTGTCTGCCCAGAACTTTAAGACCCGCGTTGCTACAGGACGAACGCTTGTGCTCTGTTCGTTAAAGACGTAGCGCACTTGGCTGGTTATGATTATTGGAATTTTTCGGATTTTTGCGGTCTGCGCCAAAATTGCCAGTTGACGGTTTAATTCGCGGTTCACACTAAAGTTTCTGCCTTCTCTCTCGCAGACTTTGGCACCGTAAAGCGAAGTAAACGTGTCAAAAATGATTAACCCAACGTTGCCCACGGCGTAATCCTGAATCTGGTCTACCACAGCGGTTTGCTCCCTAAAATCTATAGGTTTTAGCAAAATAATTTTCTCCGCAACTTGATCAAATTGGTCTTTGGAAATTTGTGCCAACCGCTGGCTGTAGAATGTGTTGTCGCAGTCCACATAAAGCACTTTATAGCCAAGGATGGCGCAGTTTTTGGCGCATTGCATGGCAAGGGTGGATTTTCCAGTGTCAGGCTCTCCATAAACCAACGTAACAGACTCAGACAGGATACCTCCGTCAAGGCTGTTGTCGATGCAGTTGATGCCTGTCTGGATTGTTGCCATGATTTACACGTCAGGATTATTAACTTGAAACTAGTAAAATGTGTTTGCATTTAAAGTTCTTTAAGGTTGCTTATGAAAGAAAAAGTCGCCGTCATCACCGTTCAAGGAAAAGCATACTTTCTTTTAGTCAACCAGCTAAAAGAACAAAACATCCCCTTCATCAGCCTACTACCTGGGCAACCTATCCCCGCAAAAATAAAAATAGTCATCACAACCGAACAAGAAAAAAGTCAGGTCCGCCATGAAAAAAGCCTTGTTTTCCACGGTGAAGAAGAACTTGATACGTTAATGAGGGCTATCAAAAAAGACCTGCTGGGTGTTTCCCCCTTCGACAAAATAGTGGTAGGCATCGACCCAGGCGTAGCCACAGGGGTTGTTGCTTTAGCTGACGGTAAAGTGTTCTGGGAAGGCAACTGTTTTAGCCCAAGAGAACTAGTTGAATGCATCTTTAGCATTTTAAGAGACATAGATTTTAACGTTACCCATGTTTCGGTTAAAATCGGCAACGGCGTACCCATCTACAAGGAGCTGCTTGAAGAGCTGGATGCTGCCTTGCCGTCGCAGGTTGCTTTGGAAGTTGTGGGTGAAGCGGGAACTAACAAACCTTTAATAGAAAATAAACACAACAGAGGAGTCAGGCATATTTCCTCAGCCACACGCATCGCGGGAAGAACAGGCTGCCTGTTTCCAAGAAAGAAGAGGCATGCTGCAAATGACAAGTTGCAGGAGATTTAGGTTTGGGTTCTGAAAAAGCTGCTGACCGCGGAGGCTAAAACGTCTTTTCTGTCAGGCAAAACTTTCATTTCTTTAGTTATCCATGATGGCAGGAAGCTTTTGCAGTACGCGGTGCTAAAGCGGTAATCCAAAAATATGATTGCACCTTTATCTTCAAGGGTTCGTATGGGTCTGCCTGCTGCTTGAGAGGCTTTTTTCATGGCGGGCAAAACGTAGCCGTACTCGCGTCCCATCCCAGGAAAACACTTATCGTAGTATTCAATTTGCGCTTTTACCCGTTGCGTGGGCTCCGCGTAGGGCACACCGACAACCACCACTGAGTTCATTTGGTTGCCTGGAAAATCAACCCCTTCCGAGGTTCTGCCGCCCTGCACTCCCAAAAAGACCGCGCCGCCTTTTTCGCCGCAGGCTTTAAAATCCGACACCAACTTCTCATTTACTTTGGAGGTCATGCCCCTTTTCTCGTGGAACAGCGGCTTTAGAAGCGTTTCCTCTAGACCCTCCGAGAGCAACTGGTTTAGCACTTCAAAGGAGGCGGCAAACACGCCTGTGTTGGTTGGGGTGCTGTTCACCACTTCGTTTATGCGTTCAATCATGGTTTTGTACATGGCGGGGGTTCGTTTTTCCATGGAGGTTGTTACGCCGCAACAGACCGCGGAGAAAACGTGTTCTCTGGGGAAGGGCGAAGGCGCCAGAAACTTGACGGTGCTCTCTGGGAGATGGGTGATTTTTGCGAAGGCTTCCAGTGGCTGCAGGGTTCCTGACATGATGACGTTGGCGTAGGTTGACGAGAAAACGGGTTGGGTGATTTTGGAGGGGTCAAGCGCGATGATTTCGAGTTTGGCGGTTTTGTTGTTGTCTTTGGTGAAGTATCGGCTGGCAACATTTATGAAAGATTCATCGTCAACGGTGTCTATCCACTTTAGCATAAACTCGCTCATGGCGTTGACGTAAGAACGCGGGTTTTTTCCCTCTGCCAGCAGGTTCTTTCTGATGGAGGCACCTACCTCGTGCATGTGCTCAAAGAACTCTTTTGGACGCGAAATGTTTCCTTGTTTTTGAATGATTTCTATGATGCTGCTGGGCGAAATTATCTGTTCTTTGCTGGTGATTTTGTCGGTGAGTTTTTCGACTTCTTCACGGAAGAAGTGGACGAATTCTTCGATGTCTTTGTTGCCAAACCTGTTGGCTTCTGCTTCCGCCAGTTTCATCACAAACAGCGACAGACTGCTGCCTGAGATGTCGATGGCGGTTTCAGGCAGATTGTGAGCTTCATCCACAATTAAGATAACCTTATGCAGTTCGGTTTCCAAGTTTTTCAGAAAAGCCGTGCGTATCTGTGGGTCAAAAACATACAGGTAGCTAAGAGCAACTACTCGGGCGTCGGATAGGGCTTTTTTGACCAGTTCGTAGGGGCAGATTTCTTTTCTTTTGCATACTTGCTGGATTTCTGAACCCATGTAGGGGCGACTGCTGATTTGCTGCTGAAGCTGCATGTACTCGTAGGTGCGGTTGTCCACGTTTGTGAAGTAGGGGCATCTGCCTTTGGCTTTAAGTAGCTCGCAGACTTCCATAAGCGATTTAGAGTCAAAAGTGCCCTTAGCGGCAAAAACGTTTAGGCACATTTCGTTACGCCCACGGATGGAAAGCCCCGAGATTTGGTGTTTTCGGAAAACCGCCCGCAGCTCCTCGATAACTCGGTCGTGCTGACGGTGGGTGCGGGCGACGTAGAGAATTTTGAGTTTTTTCTCTATCGCCAAGGGCAAGCAGGCAGATAGAGCGCTGATTGTTTTTCCCAAGCCGTTGCTGCCTTCTATCAAAACAGAGCGGCGGCTCGCGACGGCGTTGTAGACAGTGGAGATGAAGTCGTCTTGGTGAGGGCGAACGCTGGTGTAGGGGAAGTATTCGGCGGCGGCACTTGGAAGTTTACTCATGTTTTTCCTCCGCAACGGTTCGATGGACAGTAAATGTTCACGGGGCAGGCACAGCAACGGGGGTTTTGGGCTTTACAGAACGCCCTGCCTAATGCAATCAACAACAAATGCACTGCCAAATAATCCTTGGGCTCAAAAAGCCCCTGCAGGTTCAACCGCACATCCTCGTAGCTGCCCTTTTCTGGCGCTAACCCCAGCCGCTTTGAAACCCGATTCACATGCGTATCCACAGGCAACGTGGGCTGATTAGCTGAAAACAACAACACAACATCTGCTGTTTTGGGTCCAACCCCGTCGATTTCGGTGAGTGCTTTGCGGGCTTCCTTAAGCGGCAGGGCGAGGATGGGTTTTAGGGTGCCCTGATATTTTTCGAGGATGATTCTTGAGGTGCCTTGTATGGTTTTGGCTTTGTTCTTGTAGAGTCCTGCTACATGTAGACATGCTTCAAGTTGGCTTGTGGAGGCGTTTGCAAGGGCTTGAGGGGTTACTTTGAAGGTTTTTGAGAGCTCTTCAAAGGCGCGGGCTGTGTTGGTGTCGGCGGTGTTCTGTGAAATAATGGTGACTATGAGGGTTTCGAAGGGGTCGCGGCTGGTTTTAACAGTGCTTTCCGTTGTTAGGACATGCTTTAATGTGTCAAGAATTGCCGCCGCGTAGGTTTTATTCATGGTTTATCTTTCCCCTTCCCGTTAGTGTTGGCAAAGTATGGTTTGTCAGGCTATAAATACCATCTCTGGCAAAGGGAAAAATGCCCTATGAAAAGTCGGGGGATTATTGTATTAAATAAATTCTTTTCGGGCGTTGAGGTAGCTGAATTTGAAAAGTACCGCTATACTTATTCCAATTGTTAAGTTTGTAACGTAGAAGTTAGTGCTCCTAGCACTTAATTGACCGGCTAAAATGTTATTGAGCGCGATACCGAAGATAACTGGGAACGTTGTGAGAAATAGAACGCCTTCGTACTCGGTTTTTCCACGATTAACCCTTCGAGCAAATCAAAGCGACGCAAAATTTGATCTATTTTTTTGCTCAACTCTTCAATACTGTCACCTGGACTTTTTGTGCTCAAAGTCGTTTCCTGCTTGACTTGTGATTTGTTACCCTTTGTTATTTAAGTTTAAACTCAATGGTGCAACAACACGCTTTCGCCATGTTGCTCGAACCTTACTTAAACGCTGGAAACATTGTGTATTGGTTTTCGCTTTTATAGGAAAGGTTTTTAGTGTAGTTATTATATGAGACTGTGAAAATGTGTATAGAGTAAAGTGAGGTTTAACGTTATGTCTGTATTTGCAGCACCAGGAGCATATGACCGTGCAATTACTGTTTTCTCGCCTGATGGACGACTCTTCCAAGTAGAATACGCAATGGAACTTGTTAATCGCGGAGCCACAATCTTAGGTATCCAAACATCCGAAGGTTTAGTTCTTGGTTCAGAAGAAAACATCGAAACCCTTGAAGAAGCAGGGAGTTCATGGAAAATCTTCAGGGTAGACGACCACATCTGCGCAGCAATCGTCGGGTTGAGCAGTGATGCACGCATATTAATTGACCAAGCACGCATCTACGCTCAAAGTAACAAACTAACCTATGATGAACCCATCGACGTAGAAGTCGTAACCAAACGTATCTGCGACATCCAACAAATGTACACCCAGCACTCAGGTGTGCGACCCTTCGGCGTTTCCATAATTTTTGGAGGTGTCGACAAAACAGGACCGCGTGTATTCGGCACACACCCAAGCGGATCCTACCGCGGCTACAAAGCAACAGCACTGGGCGCAGGCAGAGAAACGGTTCTTAGCATCCTAAAAGAAGAATACAAAGAAGACCTGAGCTTAGATAACAGCATAAAACTGGCTGTGAAATGCCTTGTCAAAGCCCTCGAATCACGGCAGTTACCGCCGAGAATCAAAATCGCCATAATCCCGACTGCAACCCAGAAGATGGAAATGTTAAACGACAACACAGTGGAAGGTTACATCAAGGAATTGGGTTCCAGCAAGTGAAAAACTAATGAGTGAAAGGTTCACCGTCGCGCGCTTAACAAGAGAAAATGAGCATTTTGAAATTCTTGTTAAGCCTCAGAAAGCGCTTGATTACCGCAACGGCAAAATCTCAGGGATAACTGAGGTTTTAGCCGCTGAAACAATTTTTAGCGACGCAAACAAAGGCACCAAAGTTTCCGAAGAATCCATGCGCAAAGTCTTCAAAACAACTGACCCGCTTAAAATTGCTGATGAAATCCTAAAAAAAGGCACCTTGCAGCTTACAACTGAACAGCGACGGAAAATGGTTGATGATAAAAAACGACAAGTAGTAGACTTTATTTCCCGTCAAGCGGTGGACCCCAAAACCAACCTGCCCCATCCGCCCGCGCGTATAGAAAACGCGATGGAGCAAATTCGTTATCCCATTGATCCCTACAAACCTGTGGAGGAACAAGCAAAAGACATAGTTAAACTTCTTCGCCCCATTTTGCCGCTTAAAATCGAGCAGGTTAAGGTGGCGGTGAAAATTCCCGTTCAGTATGCGGCACGAGCTTATGGCACAGTGAAAAATTTGGGCACCATTAAACGAGAGGAATGGCGTGGTGATGGTTCATGGTATGGTGAACTTGAATTACCCGCTGGGACCTACGCTTCGTTGCTAAACAAACTTGGCGATGTAACCAAAGGAAGTGGAGAAGCAAAAATAATCTCTTAAGGTGATATGAAAAAACAAATAGGTGATTTTATGCCAACATTCTTTGAAAAAAAACAACTTGTTACGCCCGGAGAATTCCTCGCTGAAGGCGAATATTTGCCTGGCGAAAACACGTACGTGGAAGCAGGCAAGATTTATGCCTCAAGGATCGGACTTGTAGATAGCGACAACAAAAAGGTAAATGTGGTTGCACTCAGGGCTTTTTATGTGCCAAAAACGGGTGACATAATCATTGGAACAGTCGTCGAAGTTGGATTTAACGGCTGGACCGTAGATATCAAAGCACCCTACACCGCGCTCCTACGTGCATCTGACGTATTAAGCCGACCTTTCAAACCCCAAAATGACGAGTTATCCCAAGTGTTAACCGCAGGCGACTTAATTGTAGCCAAAATTGCATCCTTTGACAGAGCACACGACCCACAACTTACTGTCGGCGAACCCGGCTTGGGAAAAATCACTCGCGGGCAAATCCTCAAAGTGACCCCGACAAAGATTCCTCGCATAATTGGACGAAAAGGCTCAATGATTTCAATGATTAAACAGGAAACCAACTGCCAAATCATCCTCGGATTAAACGGTGTCATATTAGTCACAGGCAAAAACCCGCAAGACGAGGAACTAGCCATTTTTGTGATTCGAAAAATTGAGGAAGAATCCCACACCAGCGGTCTTACAGATCGCATAACCCAGTTGTTAAAAGAAAAGAAAGCAGTTAAAGTGGAGGAAAATAAAGTTGAATGAAAAACCAGAAAAACTAATAGATAAAAAAGGCATCCGATTAGATGGCAGAAAAGCCGATGAACTTCGCCCTGTAAAACTTCAAGTAGGCATACTTCCAAACGCTGACGGCTCAGCCTACATTGAACACGGAAAAAACAAAATCTTAGCCGCAGCTTTCGGTCCAAGAGAAATGCATCCAAAACACCTGTCGCAAGCAGACCGCATGGTTCTACGGTGCCGCTACCATATGGCTCCTTTTTCTGTGCAGGAACGAAAATCACCCGCACCGTCAAGAAGAGAAGTTGAACTCTCCAAAGTCATAAAAGAATCCATCGAACCAGCCCTGTTTTTGGAACTTTACCCTCGAACGGGCGTTGACGTTTTCATCGAAGTCTTACAGGCTGATGGAGGAACAAGATGCGCAAGCATCACCGCAGCCGCCTTAGCTATAGCAGACGCAGGCGTCCCACTGCGCGACTTGGTTGTTGGATGCGCAGCGGGAAAAGTTGACGACACAGTTGTTGTTGACCTATATGATGCTGAAGACAAGCTTGGAGCAGCAGACGTTCCTGTTGCCTACATGCCAAGTTTAAACGCAATTACCTTGTTGCAGATGGACGGTATTTTAACTCCAGCTGAGTTTGAGAAAGCAGTGAACATGGCTATGGATGGATGCAAAAAAATATATGAACTGCAAAAAGAAGCACTAAAAACTAAGTATAAGGTTGTAAAAGAGGTTGAAGAGTAATGTCATCCCTTGTAACTAAAGTTAAACTAAAGCAAATTGAAGCACTCATTGAAAAAGGAAAACGAATCGACGACCGAGGCTTATTAGATACCCGTGAAATTAAAATTGAACAGGGATTGATTGAACGCGCCGAAGGCTCCGCCAGAGTCTTTTTGGGTAAAACCGAAGTGTTGGTTGGCGTCAAAGTTGAAACTGGCGAACCCTTCACAGACACACCAAACGAAGGTGTCTTAACTGTTAACGCTGAGCTTGTTCCTGTTGCTTCACCTAACTTTGAGCCCGGACCACCCGATGAAAACTCTATTGAACTTGCTCGCGTTGTTGACCGAGGCATAAGAGAATCCAAATGCATTGATAACGAAAAACTCTGCATTGAAGCCGGCAAAAAAGTCTTTGTGGTCTTCGTGGACATTTATGTGCTAAACCACGATGGAAACTTGATTGACGCTTCCGCAATCGCTGCGTTGGCTGCTTTAATGAATACCAAGATGCCAAACTACGAAATCAAAGACGGCGAACTAAAAATTAAACAAGGATACACTCCGCTGCCCGTAAAAGACCACCCGGTCACTGTCACCATTGGCAAAATTAACAACAAACTCATAACAGATCCTGATGCAGAAGAAGAATCTGTCATGGATTCACGCGTAACCTTTGCAACAAAAGTCGATGGCTCTATTTGTGCCATCCAAAAGGGCGGCTCAAGCTTTTTCACACCGCAACAGATTTTAGAAGCTTTAAAGATTGCTCTGGACAAAGCAGCAGAATTACGCAAGAAACTTGATTGGTGAGCAAGTTGCCGAAAACAAAGAAAGTTGGTCCAACACGAGGTTTAGGTCCACGTTACGGTTCAACGGTTAGGAAACGCTACGTTAAAGTGGTGACTGAACTCAAAAAACCACACAAATGCCCCCAATGCGGCTTTGTTCGCGTTAGACGCGTAAGCGTAGGAGTTTGGAAATGCAACAAATGCGAGTATACCTTTGCAGGCGGAGCATATACCCCAATCACTAAGCTAGGTGTTGTGGCTAAGCGTGCAGCTAAAGGCATAACTGTTGAAGAAACAGTGCCACAAGCAGCTGCACCTGTTGAATCGGTAACTGAAGAAGAAACCGAGTAATTCTTTCTTTTCTTATTTTTTGCTTTTTTTGTTTATTACCCAGGAATGCTCCTTTAGTTTTGAGGCTGCGAAATGTCAAATAGAGCTCAAGCAACGGTACGCTTAAAATTTGTTACACAAAAACAGGTAGAGACGCTTCTTCGCGCCTTAAGCCCTGAAGCAAAAACCCCTATGACTCATCGCGCTGACATAAAATTGGCGCAGGATGGCCTGTTTCTTGTGGTTTCGGTTGATGCGAAGGGTACAGTTGCCCTGCGGGCGACGTTGAACTCATATTTGCGTTGGATAAATAGCGCAATTAACGTCATAGATACTGTTGCCCAATTATGATTTAAAGAGCGGCAGCATTGGTGGGTTTGTTCTGAAAGGTAAAAAAGAATGGGCGGCTGTTGCCAAATTTTTTAGAAACCATACATACAAAATCAAAACTTGACGTAAAAGTTATAGGTATTATATAGATTTTATGTGAAAAATTTATAAGAGATTATTCCTTTTTAACAAAAAAGGTTTGAGCGATTAAGAATGATTTTTCACAACAAGACTTTAGAGGCAGCCATTTTTGACATGGACGGAACCATGTTCGACACCGAAAGGCTAAGGTTCAAGATGTTAAAACAAGCCTCCAAGGAAATTTACGGAAAAGAAATTTCAGACCAGTTACTATATGATTGTCTTGGAATAAGTGCTGTTACAGCCGAGAAACTTGCCAAAGAACAGTACGGTCCAGACTACCCATACAAAACAATAAGGGCGCGCGCCGACGAACTGGAGCGGGCACATGTGCGGGAACACGGTATCCCTGTAAAGGAAGGGCTTTACAATTTACTTGAACGCCTCAAGAAAAGCGAGGTGCTAATTGCGTTGGCTACTTCAAGCCGCCGAGAAATAGCTGAAGAATATCTACATAGTGCCAAAGTCCTGCGCTTCTTTGATATAACTGTATGCGGCGAAGACGTAGAAAAAGGCAAACCCGACCCTGAAATATTCCTTAAAGCGGCAAATGAGCTCAATTGTGAACCCAACACCTGCCTCATCATTGAAGATTCACAAAATGGTCTTTTAGCGGCAAGCGCTGCGGGCGGCATACCAATCTTCATCAAAGACGTAAAGGAACCTGACCCTGATGTTAAGGCGCTTGCTTTTAAGTCATACGAAAAAATGACGGATTTTTTAGATGAACTCGCCCTGCAAATGCCTAAAATGCACATGCCTACTCTTAACGAGCATTTCCCACAAAGTATAGGTTACAAAATTGCGGGAATACATGGGTTTGGCGCGATGGGCGGCGGGTATTTAGCCCAGATTTTTTCCCATTGGGATGGATATACACGGCCACGCCAAATAATCGGGGCAACCTCTGACGGCCTTATTCGTCAATTGGTAAATGCGTTAGGCAAGTATAGGATAAAATATGAAAGAGTCGCTTACCTTCAAACCATTTCACACGTAACAATTATCGACATGAGCAATGAAGCCCAAATAGTTGACATGTACAAAAAAGCACAAATAATTGGGTTGGCTCTTCCTGAACAAGCCATCAAAGCCCAAGCAAAAAACATCGCCAAAGGGCTAATCGAAAGATATGGCAACAACCGCGAAAACCTTACTATACTTATCGTCATGAACAAAGTCAACGCGGCAAAATACGTTAAAACACAAGTTGAAAACGTCATCACGCAACTAGCAGGAAAAGAGCGAGCCAAAAAAATTGTAGACAACACATACTTCGTGGAAACTGTAGTCAACAGAATGGTGTCGAGAATACCTGATGATGTTGTCCTTTCAAAAATCCAAGGCGAACTGTACAAAATGCACAAAAGCGTCTTGGAATACGAAGGTAAAATGCAGGAAATATTGGAGTTTTCCAAGGCTTACTTCGCACAAAATTCGTACAGCCACCACCATAAATCCACAAAAAACGAGGACACCGCAATTTGTCAAACTATCAGCAGTGCGGATTATGTTTCTTCGGTGACCCAGTTTGCCAATGAGTTATCGAAGCTGAGTGTTACTTTGTTTAGCAGTGAGCCAGATATGCCCATCTACGTCAGTAAGGGCAGTCCTCTTTTGGAGCAACTACGGCAGGTAGTTACTGTTGAAAACATAAAGTCAATGCAGAAAATAAAAAATAAGCTATCAAATGGACCCCACGCGATAATAGCGTGGTATTCAGCGCTTTTGGGATACAAAACTATCGGTCAAGGTATGGGTGACTTACGGGTCTCCAAACTTGCCGAAGACATAATCAAAAATGAAATCAAACCTGCCCTGCTAAGAGAAGATCCTGCTTCTAAGCAATACATAAATTCCATAACTTCAGATTTCCTCAAACGCTGCCGAGCCTCCTTTAAAGATAAATGCACTCGAGTTGGAAGGGACCCCTTGAGGAAACTTCAAAGAGGTGAACGAATAATTGGCACAATCCGTCTAGCGCAAAAACACGGTTTAAGTAGCAGAGGTTTAGAGTTTGGGGCTGCCTGTGCAATTATGTATTCGGTTTTGTCTATAAATGAAAAAGACGCAGAATCTTTGAAGATTAAGCAGTTGCTTGAGCAGCGGGGGTCTATTAAGGATGTGTTGACCTTTTGTGGGGACTTTGACAAGTCAAAATATATTGGTTTAGACCCAGTTTTAGACCGTGAATTAATCCTACGGATAGATGAGTGCTTTGAATATTTGAAAAAAGAGCTGATGCCTTCAGATGAAACTGTGCAGGCTATACGCGTTTTTCGTTAACGGTTGATGGTTGTTTTCGGAAAGGAAGGTTTAAATAAACATCACCTCATTTCGTATATGCTTTAAGCTAAAAAACGGATGAAAATTTAGCATGTCTCAGGAATATCGCTATATACTTCGTATCATGGGCACTGATGTCACAGGTACCCTTAAGACATCTCATGCGGTCGCGCAAATCAAAGGCGTCAGCCAAAGCCTCGCAAACGCGGTTCTCCGAAAAGCAGGAGTAAACCCTGACCTACGCGTAGGCTACTTAACTGATTCTGACGTCTCAAAAATAGAGAACGTTATCCGAGAACCAGCAAGGTATGGTATACCTAGCTGGATGTTTAACCGTCGAAAAGACACAGAAACCGGAAAAGACACTCACCTTTTAAGCGCTGATCTTGCATTCAAAATAAAAACAGACATAGATGGAGCCAAGGAAATTCGGTCTTGGCGTGGATATCGCCATGCTTACAGCCTCAAAGTCCGTGGTCAAAGAACCAAAACCACTGGTCGTGCAGGCAAAGCTTTAGGCGTTAAGAAAAAGACTATGCAGCAAAAACCAGGGGAAGGGGGCAAATAAGCATGGGAGACCCAAAAAAGCAGCGTAAGAAATTTGATACTCCACGTTTCCAATGGCGCAAAGATGTTCTCCAAGAAGAACTAAAACTCTTAGGACAATTTGGCTTGCGAAACAAGCATGAACTTTGGCGCCATAAAACTACTCTTTCTAAAACCAGAGGCATTGCACGTTCACTTATCAGCAAAAGCTCTGAAGATCGAGCAAAAATGGAAAACGAACTGCTCTCTCAACTTAAAAAGAAAGGCATTCTTCAAGAGACCGCAGTTTTAGACAATGTCTTAGACTTAACAATTGAAGATATCTTGGAGCGTAGGCTACAAACTATTGTTTTCCGTAAAGGCTTAGCAAGAACAATCTTTCAAGCACGTCAACTAATCACTCACGGACACATAACCATCGGCGCCCGCCGAGTTACCATCCCCGGCTACATTGTTCCAAAAGAAGAAGAACCCAACGTTATCTATTCACCTGAAAGCGCAATTGCAAACCAAACTCACGCATTACGCGTTGGCTTAACAGTTGTGGCTAAACAGCCCGAAATTAGGCAGCCAAGTAGAGGCCGTAGGGGCGGAAGAGGAGGCAGACGATTTTGAGCGCTCCCAACAGCAAACGTAACGACAAATGGGCTATAGTCCACATCTTTAGCTCCTACAACAACACCTTAATCCACATAACTGACATTTCCGGCGCAGAAACCATCGCACGTACCACAGGCGGTATGTTCGTTAAAGCAGACCGCATGGAATCATCCCCATACGCAGCTATGCGAGCAGCTACAGGTGCAGCTGAAATAGCCCGCGACAAAGGCATAACAGCCGTCCACATCAAAGTGCGAGCTCCAGGCGGGGCTGGGCCAAGAACCCCTGGACCAGGCGCTCAGGCAGCTATCCGCGCTTTAGCAAGGTTTGGTTTCCGTATTGAACGTATTGAAGAAGTTACGCCAATTCCTCACGATGGCACAAGAAGGCCTGGTGGCAGAAGAGGTAGAAGAGTCTAAACTTATCCTCTTCTTATTGGCTTAGTTAATGAGATTGACCTGTTTGGAGTGTCTTAGCAAGTGAAAATTGAAATCCTTGAAAAAAATGATACCAACTTCCGTGTAGTGGTTAAAGATGCGGAAGTTCCCCTATTGAACGCTCTGCGTCGCTTAGCACTTGCTGAGGTTCCATGTATGGCAATTGAAGAAGTTGTCATGATAGAAAACAGTTCCATTTTGCAAGACGAAATCATTGCCCACCGACTGGGACTTACCCCGTTGAAAACCGATTTAGATGCCTACAATCTTCCCGAAGAATGCGAATGCAAAAGTGAATTCGGCTGTCCCAGTTGCCGCGTAACCTTAACGCTTGATGCAGAAGCAAGAGACGGTACCCGAACTGTTTACTCTGGCGAGATTGTTTCTGAAAACCCAGAAATTGTCCCTGTCTCAGATAAGATTCCCATCATTAAACTGGCAAAAAACCAAAAACTCAAACTTGAAGCCTACGCCAGACTAGGCAGAGGCAAACAACATGCAAAATGGCAGCCAGTTTCCATGTGCGCTTACAAATACTACCCTAAAATTACAACTCCAACAGAGAAATGCAAAGACTGCTCCCGTTGCGTGGACATCTGTCCCAAAAAGGTTCTTGCAATCGAGGATGATAATGTAACTGTCAAAGACCTTTTGGCATGTACTCTTTGTATGGACTGTGTGGATGCTTGCCCACAGAAACCTTCCCCACTTAAGATTGAGTGGGAACCTAACACATTTATCCTAACCATTGAATCAACTGGTGCGCTTCCGCCCGAGCGGGTGCTACGTGAAGCCACTAAGCTGTTAAGTAAACAATTAGATGAGGTTGCAAAACAAGTAAAGGCTGAATAACTATGAGAGAAACCAAAACTACAAATCCGCAGTTAATCGAGCTTATAGGTCTTCTAAAAAAGGAAAGCAAAGAAAAACAAGCTGCCATCTGGTTGGATGTTGCTGACCAGTTGGCAAAGTCACGAAGTGCACGTGCCGTTGTTAACCTGAGTAAAATCAACCGAAACACCAAAAAAGCTGATGTAGTGGTTGTTCCAGGCAAAATCTTAGCTTCAGGCGCCATAGACCACTCTGTGACAGTTGCTTCTTTTGAAGCCTCTGAAACGGCAAAATCCAAGCTTGAAGCAGCTAAAGCAAAATACATATCCATTGCTGAGCTTGTGGCGAAGAACCCTAAAGGCTCAAATGTCAAAATTATTCGGTGAAAAACAAGATGCAAACAACCCAAAAATTAGCAGAAAACTCCCAAGTAAAACTAGTCAACGCTGACGGATTTATTGTTGGAAGAATGAGCAGCAAAATCGCCAAAATGTTACTCAACGGCGAAGAAGTAATTATACTCAACGCTGAAAAAGCCGTTTTCTCAGGTAAACGCAAAAGCAAAATTGCTGAAGCTCACGTGTTCCTTGAAGTTGGCGCTCCCGAACGCGGTCCATTCCATTACCGAAGACCCGACCGCTTTCTACGAAAAACCGTTCGCGGTATGCTTCCTTTCAAGCAGCCTAAAGGCAAAAGCGCCTACAAACGGTTAAAGGTCTACATGGGTGTGCCCACGGACTTTAAAGATAAACAAATAATAACCTTCAACGAAGCCTCAGTTGCAAACCTTAAGGGTCCACACTTTACCCTTGGCGAGTTGGCAACTGAAATCGGATGGAGAAATAGGATGGAATAAAATGGCAGGAAAAAAAGTTCTAGTTGTTAGTGGAAAACGCAAAACCGCAGTTGCCCGCGCCATAGTCAAACAGGGCGTTGGCAAAGTACGCATAAACTTGACTCCGGTTGAAATTGTCGAACCAGACATTGCCCGCGCAAAAATCATGGAGCCACTTTTGCAAGCAGGTGGAGATGTCTGGCAGCAAGTTGATATGGATGTCAAAACCAGCGGAGGCGGCTACATGGGACAAGCAGAAGCAGCACGTATGGCAATTGCCAACGCACTTCTGAAATGGACCAAGAGCACTCATCTACGCACTGTCTTTAGTGAATACGACCGCACCATGATTGCAGGAGATAGCCGAGCTAAAGAAACCAAGAAAGTCGGCGGCGCAGGCGCCCGGTCTAAAGAACAGAAAAGCTACAGGTAGGCGAAATAAATAAAATGATTATCCCCGTCAGATGCTTCACTTGCGGCAAACTAGTTGGCGACCGATGGGACGAGTTTACACGACGCATCAAGACAGGCGAAAACGCAAGTGACGTACTTGACAGTTTAGGTTTGAAGCGGTACTGCTGCAGACGCATGTTGCTGTCCAACGTGGAAATCATCGATGAAGTTCTGCGGTTCTACGAAGAAGCAGAAAAACGCAAAGAAGCCCGCAACTTCTACTAACCTTTTCTTTTAGGGTTCTGCATATTTTAAGTGCAGTACATGGACATATATATAACAAAACTTTTCAAATGCATCATTCTATTTGTAAACAGTAACAAAATCCCAAAAAACAACCCTTACTGAGGCCGGGTCCAATTACGTAGTTGTTTTGCAATTTGATATAATAAGCTGCTTATGGCTATGGCAAAAGCCGGGAAGGCTGGAAGAATATACCATGCAAGTTTTGTTTGGGCAACAGTGAAAACCAAAAGCACAATTCCCATCCACGAAAGCAAGAGTGCATCTTGCTTGATGTGTCTAACCGCGGCGTTGAAGATGCAAAGTGCTCCTGCAAACGGCAAAAAGATCGCCCAGAGCGTTTCTTTGCTGGTTAAGTAGCTAAAGTAGAAGAGATAGTTTCCTGCGTGTCCTTCTATGGGGCTGATGGTGCGTTGTATTCCGCAGTAAACCACAAACCAATTCCAAAAATCTGTCTTAAAACTCAGCAGCATAAACGCTATCCACGGCGTAACCATCAAAACCCCTACACCCCAAAAGAGGGCAAAGCCTTTTGTGAACAAAAACTTGGCGCTTCTCTTAGTTGCCAAAAGGTAAGTGATGATAATTAAGGGCAGCAGTAAGGCTTCAACTTGCTTTGTCAAAAGAGCTAACCCAAAAAATATTCCGCTTAATAGCACATACCGCGTAGGTTTTTGGGTTTTTTGGCTTTGAACAAAAAAGTAAACACTTGCCACAATAAAGAAGGTGAAAGTGACATCCGTCATGGCGTGTCTGGCAAACAAATAGAAGGTTGAAAATGTGCCTAAAATCAACGCAGCCAAAAAGCCCACAGGTCTATTGTTGAGTGATTTGCCCAGATAGTAGACAAGCACCAACGATAAAGCCGCAAAAACGGCGCTTGGGAGCCTAGCAGCGAAATTGTTGACGCCGAAAGCCTGAAACGCAAACGATATCAGCCACATAAACAGCGGTGGCTTACCTATCCAAATTGCCAATCCACCAAACGCATGAGGCGCAAAGTAGTCGCCGGTACTCAACATGTTGTATGCCCACTGCGAATAGGTCTGTTCATCAGCAATCCAAAGAGGTCCCTTGGATAAGTCAACGAAGAATATGGCGGAAAACCCAAGCAGCAACAAAACCGCAACCAAATCAATGTGCCTCATAAACCATTTTCTTTTTGACCGGTTGTTTGAGGCAGGTGTGGCTTTTGGTTTGGTAGCTCTGGTTTGGCGGACTGCATAAACCATGATTGCCACAAGCAGTAGGCATGTAAGAGCGTCAAAGGTTAGTGTGGTCCAGAAAGGAGAATTTTGAGTGGTAGGTTCAGGATTTTGCTGGTCAAGCGTAAAAGCATAAAGGGTGCCGTCGTTTGAGCCCACGTAGAGAACACCGTTTACAACTGCAGGTGATGAATCAACGGAGTTTCTTGTTTGGAGGCTCCAAATTTTAGCCCCGTCAGTAGCGTTGAAACAGTAAAGGTGATGGTCTTCTGAACCCACAAATACCCTATCACCTATAACAACTGGAGAAGACCTAATCCAGTAGCCTGCATTTGTGTTCCAGATTTTTTGTCCGCTAGAGCTGTTTAAGCAATAGAGGTTGTTGTCGTCTGCCCCCACATAGATACGTTGCAATGAAACAGCGGGGCTGGAATCCACCACATCTTCCAGTTTGTATTGCCAAATCTTCTTGCCATCGGACGAGTTCAAAGCACAAACGTAGCCATCTATTGAGCCTACAAAAACGCTGCTGCCATCGATGCTCGGCGACGATATGGTGCTTCCCGTGTGCTGCTTCCAAATTTGTTGACCTGTTGTTGCGTTTAGGGCGTAAACGCAGAAATCATCCGCGGAAAAATACACCACACCCTCGTTGACAGCAGGTGATGAATCTACACGGAAAGAAATGGGGAACTTCCAAACTAAATTTCCGTTTGTGGCGTTAAAGCAGTAGAAACCCTGCTTTCCTGAACCCACAAAAACTGTGTCGTCAACCACAACAGGGGAAGAGAGGGTTTTTCCTCCAACCAGCGAAATCCAAACAGGCATCCCGGAAGATATGTTGATGCAGTAGAACCAGCCATCATCAGAACCAACAAACACGCGCCCGTCAGCGATTGCAGGTGATGAATCCACGGCTCCCGCAGTTGAAAAGTTCCAGACAAGCTGCCCATTTGACGCATCAAGGCAGTAAATGGTGTAGTCTCTGCTGCCGAAAAACACCAACCCATCCGCTACTGCTGGTGAAGAAACAATGGCTGCGCTTGTTGTGAAGTTCCATATCTGTTTGGGGTAGTTTGTTTGGGTGTTGCTATCTGTAGTGCCGCTGTGGTTTGGGTCATACCGAAACGTGGTCCACTCGTTAGTTGTTGAGCATTTTGCGGATGATATGCTACATGACAGAATCAGAGTTATCAGGGCGCAGATTATCAGTATTTGAGTGCTGTTTTTCATGCCCACCAATTAGCAATCATTTTTGGCAGTCAGAATATATTAAACTAATCAAACAAACCAAAAAATGTAAGCGGTGCCTATAGATTGCAGGTTTAGATGACGTTGGTTTCTTGGATAGTTACTAACCCGTTGTCGCCGACAATCATTTTAAGTTCAGGCAACAACGGCTCTAGTTTCTCTTGGGTATCAATAACTTCAATGATAAGGGGCATGTTGAGAGTTATTCCTTCAATGTGAAGTATGGATTTTCCACGTTTGCCAAACCCGTTTACCCCAGTCCAGACAGTTGCGCCTTCAACACCTGCTTTTCGCAGGTAATCCATGATTAGAGTTTGCAACCGTTTACCGCCGACTTCATCGTTCCTCTTTATTCGAAGCGTCAAATCCCACATTTTTTGTCTCAACGTATTATTCTCTCCAAGAATACGTCTCCCAACATTCTGCCGCCAATTATAGCTCCTAAAGATAACCCAACATTAGCTAAAATATTTACCGCCATCAAGCCAAGATTGCCAGCTTCTAGTAGATTGTTGGTTTCAAGAGCAAACGATGACATAGTGGTTAGGGAACCGCAGAATCCAACCGCCACAAAAAGCGTGGACTGGGGTTCAAAATTTAAGCTCAGCGACAAAACTGAAAACAATCCCAAAATAAAGCTGCCAAGCACGTTTACTGCTAACACGTTGATTGGAAGCCCATAAACTGCGATGGGGGATTCAACAAGCTTGTATCGTAGTAGTGCTCCAACTATGGCTCCGACTGCTAAGAGGCCAATTTCTATCCATTTCATCTGCTGCTTACCTTCCTACTTGTAGGTAGGCATTATTAGCATCCACTGGTTGCGGTTTTGGTCTGTGCCACGGCTAATGCCATAGCCATCCACCTCAGCAACTACATTTCTATTAAAAGCTTCCCCAACGAAAAACGCAGTTTTATGATTACGCTAAGCAATCAGGGGTGTGTGGGGCTTTTAGTTCTTTGGCTTCTTAAAATTGGCTCTTTTTTGATTTATTTTGTTAACTGTTGTTTTTTTTGATAAGCTACTCCTATATAGGACAGACTTGATAATTCCAGTGGTTAATATATGGTTGCTCAAAACTTTGATATAGCAGTGGTCGGGCATTTTGCAATCGACACCATCAATTTGCCTAGCCGTGCTTCGCCGTTTGTTGTTTTAGGAGGACCAGCAACCTACGCTTCCTTTTCAGCTAAACGCCTAGACGCCTCCGTTGCTGTGGTCTCCAAGGTTGGCGGCAACTTTCCGCAGGCATACTTGTGGTGGTTGGAGCAGGAAGGCATCAACATTTCTGCCGTCACAAAACAAAAAAAGGCAAAAACCACCTGTTTTGAGTTAACCTACAACAAAGACCTCTCTGAACGCGCTTTAAAGCTGAAAAGCAAAGGTCCAGCCCTAGCCGTCAAGGATTTGCCTAAAGATTTCCACGCCGGTGCTGTGCATATTGCGCCGATTGCCAACGAAATCTCCTACAAAGTCGTCAAACGCTTCAAAGATTGCGCGGATATCTTGTCAATTGACCCTCAGGGTTTGCTTCGAAGCTTTGACAAAGCAGGCAACGTCGCCGATACCAATGTAGTGGACAACGAAATTTTCAGTTTAATCAACATTTTCAAGTCTTCCCAAAACGAAATCTACGCCTTGACTGGCGAGTCAGAAATAAAACCTGCAATAAGGGCAATTCACGATGTTGGCATCGAAACAGTTATCGTCACGTTGGGTACGAAGGGTTCAGTTCTCTCAGTTGGAGGTGCCCAATACAACATTGACGCTTGCCCCCCACAGGTTCTGGTTGACCCAACAGGTGCTGGAGATGTTTTCATCGGCGCATTCTTAACTGAGTATTTGCTTCAAAAAGAATCTTTGTGGTGTGCATGTGTGGGTTCAGCTGCGGCTTCTTGTGTGGTTGAGGGAATTGGTCCTACTTATTTTGGCAATAAAGAAGAGATCTATCGTAGAGCAAATTTGTTGTATGAAAAGAAACTTAAGCAATAGAGGTATAAAGTACAAGTTAAATTAACGTTGTATTGAGGGTGACTGTGTTGGGTCGCATCGAAAAAGGTGTAAAATGTACTGTATGCGGAAAAGAAGCAGTCCGCTCCTTATCTGCTGAAAAAGTTAAAGCTGCTGGGTTAAATGCAGGCAGCGGAAAACGTGCGTTTCTCTGTAAAGACCACTACAAAGAGTACAAAAAGAAAACCAAAAAGGACAAAACCCTTGAGAAATGGCGTTACGGGTAAACCGAGGTTATTTGCATGCGTATTTTGCAGTTACACTCGAATTTTATAGTTTTCAAACCTATTGAAAAAGAAATAAACATCGCTGAAGAAGCAGAAAAAACCGAGAACCGCATAGAAGAAGTCGTCGTGTTGTTTACCGCCATTGAGGAAGTCGACAGTTCAGCTATGGCGCAGAAAGCCATAGACGATGTCAGGGCTTTTTTGGGTAAACTCAAAGTCAACCGCATCCACATCTACCCATTTGCCCATTTAAGCAGTAACCTCTCGCAGCCTTCAGCAGCGCTAAAAATCATCAAAGACATGGAAGCTTACGCCAAGGCAAAAGGCATCGAAACCTACCGCGCACCGTTTGGCTGGAACAAGCAGTTCACAATATCCGTCAAAGGGCACCCGCTGGCTGAACAAGCCCGAAGCTACGCACCTGCCTCAGTTGCGGCGGCACAAGCTACAGCTCCTTGTGAAGCTAAAAAAGAAGAAGAACCAGTCTCCGCAGCCCTCAAAGCCGAAGACACAATGAAATCGTACTGGCACATCCTACAAACCGACGGGTCACTTGTGCCGATTGAAGAATTCAAGTTCAAAGGACACGCCAAC